>CAZPBT010000215.1:0-5227 GCA_964584555.1 uncultured Chitinophagales bacterium | reverse complement strand
TATCTTGTGCTACGTATTTACAAAACCTAAATTAGCAAATTATGCGTATCCGATTATTTTTTCCAATTATTGCCTGCTTGTATATGCTTACAGCTTGTTCATCTACAAAAAAACTGGCAACACAAACAATTTATATTGGCGAACACACTTTGCCTTGCAATGCCGGTGTAATGCAAAAACAATGCATGCAGATCAAATGGTCGGCTGACCAAAAAGACTGGCATTTATTTTATGACCAGATTGAGGGATTTAATTACGAAGAAGGATATGAATATGAATTGCTTATCAGTAAAGAAAAAATTGTCAACCCACCTGCAGATGCTTCTGATACTAAATATACTTTAGTTAAAGAAATCAGTAAAAAGAAAGTTGCTGGCAATGATGTATCCTTATTCACGACATGGAAACTAGAAAGCTTTGACGAAGCCGGTTCGCTAATGCCTGTAATGGATGGAATGGGAATCACTTTTACACAAAAAGACAATTCTTTTAGTGGCAATGCCAGCTGTAATAATATTATGGGTAACTACACTTTATCCGGAAACAATTTGAAATTCGGTACGATTGCATCTACACGAAAAATGTGTGAGCACATGGAACTGGAATCAAAAATGATAAAAACAATGGAAAAAGTAACCCGTTATAAAATAACAGGCTGTCATCTCTATCTTTTTGAACAAGACGTTAAACTACTCACCTTTTCGAGCTGCAAGTAATCATTAAACGTTACTGTTACTCCAGGATATTTACTTAAGCAATTCCGCATTGTTTTTACCTGAAAAAAAATTCAATTGGATTTAATAAATTGCATTTATTATTAAGTACTGAATTCAAGTAGAAACGTATCTGAATAAATTCCAATTCCATTAAAGCTCATTTTTTTCCTAACTTTACAACTTTGTAAAGCAACATTATGCAAAACGAAAACTCAAAATTGCTTTTTGAACAAGCTAAATTATTAATGCCCGGTGGTGTCAATTCTCCTGTACGCGCATTCCAGTCGGTGGGCGGAACTCCTGTATTTATAAAAAAAGGTAAGGGGGCTAAAATATGGGATGAAGATGGCAATGAATATACTGATTTTTGCTGCTCCTGGGGACCATTGATTTTGGGTCATGCTAATGAAAAAATAGAACATGCCATAATTGAAACGGTAAAAAACGGTACTTCTTTCGGTGCACCTACCGCTTTGGAAAATGAACTTGCACAGTGTATAATTTCTAATCATCGTTATATCGAAAAAATCCGGTTTGTGAGTTCCGGCACAGAAGCCGTGATGAGTGCTTTGCGTCTGGCAAGAGGCATTACCCAACGCAATAAAATTATCAAATTTGAAGGATGCTATCATGGTCATGCCGATTCATTATTGGTAAAAGCAGGTTCGGGCTTGGCTACGCTTGGCACTTCCTCTTCAGCAGGTGTACCTGCTTCTTTCGTCAACGAAACTATAGTTTTGCCTCTCAATGATGAAACAGCATTAAGAGCTGCCTTTAAAAACTATCCTGATGATATTGCCGCTGTTATTATTGAGCCTATTCCAGCCAATAATGGTCTATTGTTACAATCGCATAAATTCCTGCTGCACTTGCGGGAAATATGTTCTGAATTTAGTGCGTTATTAATTTTTGATGAAGTCATTTCCGGTTTCCGTGTCGGTTTTGAAGGTGCGGCGGGTTTATATCATATTCAGCCCGACATCATCACTTTTGGTAAAATAATAGGTGGTGGTATGCCCGTAGGGGCTTATGCCGCATCTGCTGAAATCATGGATCACGTTGCTCCTTTGGGCAACGTGTATCAGGCAGGCACACTTAGCGGCAATCCGGTAGCCATGAGTGCAGGGCTGGCACAACTGACTCAATGTCTGCAGCCTCATTTCTATCAGGATTTATTGCATAAAACAGACAGATTGGTCAATGCAGTAAAACAGCATATCCACGAAAAAGGCTACGAAATTACCATTTACAATATCGGTTCTATTTTCTGGTTTACTTTTTCTAATATGAGTCATCTTACCCGTGCCGACCAAATCAATTCGGGTAAAATGTCCTTATTTGCCAAAATCTACCACTATTTGTTAGACTGCGGTATTTATTTTGGCCCGTCGGGCTATGAAGTAGGATTTGTATCTGCTGCACATACGGATGAAGATTTGGACAAAGCCGCAAGTTTATTGAATGCCGCTTTTGATTCCATTCATTGACAACTTGAATTCGGGTAAAAAAGTAATTTCTTATTTTTTTCTGAAATAAATCTGAATAGGCACGCCGCTCAACGGAAAGTGCTCGCGCATACGGTTTTCCAAAAAGTTGCGATAAGGCTCGCGTACATAATCCGGGTGGTTGCAGAAAAAAGCAAAACTTGGCGATTTTGTGGGTAGTTGTGTAACGTATTTTATACGAATATACTCGCCGCGATAAGCCGGAGGTGGATATTTTTCTATTTCAGCCAGCATAATTTCATTCAGCTTATTCGTCGGTATTTTAATTTTCATACCATTATAAACCTCTAATATTTTTTCTACTGCCTGAAAAATGCGCTGCTTGTCTTTTGCTGAAATAAAAATGATGGGCACATCTGAGAATGGCGCAATCTTTTGCTTGATGATACGGGTATATTCACCTACGGTTTTATTATCCTTCTCTATCGTATCCCATTTGTTCACCAGAATAACTACTCCTTTTTTTCGGTTTTGTATAATACTGAAAATCTTTAAATCCTGCATTTCAATGCCGGTTTGTGCATCCAGCATCAGCACACATACATCTGCTTCATCAATGGCTTTTACCGCACGGATTACAGAGTAAAACTCTAAATCTTCATGTACCTTGTTTTTTTTGCGTATGCCTGCTGTATCTATCAGCAAAAATTCTTTTCCGAATAAATTATAATGCGTATGTATCGAATCGCGGGTAGTGCCTGCTATATCGGTTACGATATTGCGCTCCTCTCCTATCAGTGCGTTCAGCAAGGTAGATTTTCCAACATTGGGCTGCCCTACGATAGCAATTTTTGGCAATGCTGCATATTCATCTATTGCTTCAGCATGTTCGGGCGGAATGACTGCCGTTACTTCATCCAGAATTTCTCCGGTTCCGCTTCCACTGATGGATGAGACCGGAAATAACTGATCAAAACCAAGTGAATAAAATTCATTGGCAGCATATCCTCTTTCAATATTATCCACTTTATTGACAATCAAAAAAACAGGCTTTTTAGATTTGCGCAATTCCTGTGCCAGTGACTCATCCAAATCAGTAATGCCTGTCGTAACATCCACCATAAACAAAATTAAATTAGATTCTTGTATGGCAATCTTAACTTGTTTTTTTATTTCTTTTTCAAAAATATCATCAGTGGCCGATACAAATCCGCCTGTATCAATAAGATTGAATGTTTTTCCATTCCAATCGCAAATACCATATTGCCGATCGCGCGTTACTCCGCTGAAATCGTCGACGATGGCTTTTCTTTGTTGTAACATTCTATTGAAAAATGTTGATTTCCCTACATTAGGTCTTCCTATTATGGCTACTGTAAATGACACGATTTAATTTTTTTTGCAAAAGTAAGCATATTTAAACAATAAGCCCTGATTAATTACCGCCTGATTTCATTGATATTCTTGTATCTTTAATGAAACCAAAAAACAATGATGCAGGATACAGCTATTACTTGTCCCTGGTGTAAGACCTATTATGCCGTTTCACCCAACTATACCAATTGCCGAAATTGCGGTGGTCCCTTACCCAAACCCATCAGTAAGGAACGCGGAGAAAGACCAACAGCGGCACCGAGGGTATTACCTGAAAAATTCAAAAGACAGGTGCGCTACTGGAAAAATACTTTTTCGCTGGTGGGCATCATTTTTATGATAATCGGCACACCTTTAATATTAGCTTTTGGATTCGGACTAATATTCGTAGTAATTGGTTATTTTTTATTCAGACGAGGAAAACGCACCGCCAACGAGACTATCTTAGCCCTGGAAAGCGGCATGAGCGTGGAAGGTATTATTGAGCAAATTGATTTAGATTATTCACAATCCATAAATGGAAAACATCCCTTTAAAGTAAGTTACAGCTATCAGATTAGTAAAGGACGACAAACAGATGAAATAGTCTGCTGGGATGAGCAGAACAAATGGAGAAAAGCCGGAGATGAAATTTGGGTGGTCTATATGCCTGAAAATCCGGAAATAAGTTCACCATGGCCACCAATAGTATAAAAAATCTTAGTTTTATTTCTCTTTACAATTAAACTTTTCAACTTTCGTTTAGTCAATACGTTATCAAAATTTATAATCATGAAAACACAACACCAATTAAAAAGCCTGCTCATCATATTGAGCACACTCTTACTGGGATTTAGCTCCTGTAAAAAGACAGATGCAATATTGGATGAATCAACTGCGGAAACACTGAGTGTTGCCGATTTAGAAGATGACAATATACAGGCTGTTGCAGATCAAGCCTACGAAACCGGCAATGTCAGCTTACGAACATCTGCTCCTTCAGAAGCCAACTTGATTAATGGCTGTGCGATCGTTACCAGAGATTCTTCCGGTACTACACATACCTTGACTATTGATTTCGGAACAGGCTGTACAGGTGCACATGGTGTAACCCGAAAAGGTAAAATCATCGTTTCGTTTACCGGACCTTATCGTGAACAAGGCACTGTGATACATACTACTACAGATAACTATTATGTGAATAACAACAAAGTAGAAATAGACAGAACGGCAACTAATATGGGAAGAAATGCGGATGAAAATTTATATTTTAATGTCAGCTCTACCCGTACCATCACTTTTGCAGACGGCACTACTATTAGCGGTTCTGCCAGACGTGTACGCGAATGGATAGACGGAGAGGCTACACGCGATAATTTTGATGATGATATTTATCGGGTAAACGGAACTGGTACTTTTACTAACCGTAGAGGAATAAGCGGAAGTTTCAGTACACAAACACCATTGATACGCAAAGTGGCCTGTCATCAGTTTGTAGAAGGTATAGTAAAAGCAGTACGCGATGATGATACATCTAAATGGGCTACCATCGATTTTGGCAATGGCGATTGCGATGATATTGCTGTTATTACCTTATCAAACGGGAGAGTTTTCACTAAAACATTAAGACGATAAGCAAGTGTAAAGTGTAAATTATAAAAAACTAAAACTAATAAATGGCGTCAAAGGAACTTGATGCCATTTTTTTTTTTT
>CAZPBT010000214.1:0-5275 GCA_964584555.1 uncultured Chitinophagales bacterium | reverse complement strand
GTTTCATTAGTATAATTACTATAATCTACATCATCAAATAGCAGTGTGTCGTTTGTATACTTTATAAATTTCTTGTTTTCGTACATATATACTGCAATGTTGTCCGGCAATTTCCTTTTAAATAAATATGCCGGCAGATCATCTTTCTTGTAAGAATGATAATTTGTTTGTCGCATGGAATAAAGTGTATGCTTATATGTTATGAGCGCTTCCAGATTAATTACTTTTACATAGCCATCGGTTTCGTATAATATACCCAAATAGTTTTTATTCACTTGGGGAGATATTGAATCCTCCTCTTTGTCAAATGCGATATAAATATTTTTACCAAAGGGATTTAAATTATCCGGATCGTTCAGAAGCTTGCCGATACATTCACCAAAATAAAAATCTGCAATAAAATGATTGTAATTCAAAGAATCTTTAAGCAATAAAGACACCGGATAAACTTCATTTTTGGGGAATGACTCAAACGTAGCCGAACTATCTTCAGTGTATAAAGGAAAAACAATACTCTTGTATTCAGCAAATGGAATCACCAAAGATTGAGTAATAGCTTCCAGCCTGAAAGCATTGTTTTTCAATACGGCATCGATAATATCTTTTGCCAAATCCATCTTGTCGTAGTAGCGTTTTGCAGGATCAGCATTGACATGCTGATTGCAGAATATCAGATAAAATAAAAGCAAGAACAAGTATGTCTTTTTCATTGGTGATTATTGATTTTTTTTTATAAAAATATAATGTTCTTGTCCATTTAGACTGAATTCAACTAAATAAACGCAATTTTTAATTTATACGTAATGAAAACGCTGCTTTTTGCAGATCTTTTAGCCATAGCTGTTGTTTATGGCGCATCAGCCAGCCTGCAGTTTGATAGATGTGCCCGTCTTTGGTCTGGAAAATAACAAGATCAAACAAAAAACGAATATCCATGCCGTGCTGTGATAAGATACCAGACAGTTGCGATTCACGGGCTTTCATGTTATTTATGGTAAAAGTGGAATCTGATTTTTCTATATTCACTTCTTTCAAATTCGCTTTGAGCTGGTTAACAACAGAATCACTTATTAAATTAAACATACTGTCACCCGGATTGTTGCCCCAGTCTACTAAAATAAAATAGACATCCCGATAACCATTTTTAGCCTGAAAAATCGTTTGGGCAGAAGGGTAAACATCTTGAGCTTGTTGCAAATAAGATGGATAGGACAAAGACAGATGATCCAACTTGAATTGCTTAGGTTCTTTGCTGTATTTGCAAGAGGGCAACAATAAAAATGCGAAAGCAAAAAGCAAGAGAGTACTTAATAAATGTCGTGATTTCATGTTGTCAAAAGTAGAAAAAATAAGCGTAAACCGAATGCTTCCTTTATCAAAACATCACCGAATTGCCGTGTGCTTTTAACCATTTACGCTGTAGTTTGTAATCCGGCATTACGGCTTCTACATGCTTCCAGAATTTGGGCGAGTGGTTCATTTCTTTTAGATGGGCAAGTTCGTGAATGATGACATAGTCAATAACCTGTAGTGGCATCAGGAGCAATTTGGTAGACAATGTAATTTTACGTTGTGCAGTACAGCTTCCCCAGCTGGAAATTGTATGCTTTAACACTACTTTTTCAATACGTTCTTTAAAATAAACATCGTTCCAGTACAAGACTCTTTCTTGCATACTTTTTAAAAAATACCGTTCAGAAAAACGAAGCAGGAATCGCTGAATTTCTTTTACTTGTTTTAGCTCATCTATATTTTCATTGAGGGAAATATGCAACTGGTCGTCTCCTCTGTAATTGAGCTTATGCTGACTGTTTGTGCTTATATAGATTCTAACAAAAAAAGACTTGCCAAATATGCGGAGCTCTCTGTTTTGATAATAGTCAAGCTTGTGTGTATGCTCTGCATAATACTTGTTTTGACTGATGGTTGATTTTGCCCAATCCAGAAATTGTTTTACCATTTTTTCTTTTTCTGCAATGGAAATATGACTGGGCAACCGAACAATTACCGCTTCTTTACCCAAAGAAACGCGAGAAGTGTTTCGGGCCTCCACGATAATTTTTACCGGCACAGGCAGGCTTTCCATTTGATATTGATGCACGCTCACCGGATAAAAATAAGGGGTTCTGAATATGTGAAAGGTAAAATTTATAAACAATAACCGGATATTGTTATCAGCAATAAAAAACAGTAGGTTTTTATATTAGAACTTTTCCTGCATCAGGCTCTCGCCATTTGTTTGTTGATGTCTTTAAGATGTTTTTTCAGCTCCTCGCTTTTTACTTTGCAGTTGTTAGCACGGCGCAAATATTCTTTGGCTACTTTAATTTCGCGGCGCTGTGCGTAAATGGTGCAAAGCTGCAGATAGATGGTAGCCAGATTATCATCATCCGGTACGCCTTTTTGCAAGGCGGTTTTCAAATTGCGCAAGGCTTCTTTTTGGTCACCTTTTTGTAAGGCAATAGTGCCGAGTTGCAAATATTGCAGTCCTTCCTGAGAGCCTCCAAGTAAATCACTTTTACTGGCCAGGCTCTTTCGGATATCTGCCTCTGCCTCATCCAAATTCTGGTTGGCCATAGCAAAATTCGATTTCAGCATATAATAACCTTGTCTGACCGGTTTTATTAATAGATTCGGAAATTTTATCCAGGACATGGTTTCTTTTGCTCCTTCAATATCGCCGGCTTCCACCTGCTTTTGCAAATAACGCATAGGCCCTATGAAAATATCGAACAAGATAATAGACACAGAGATAATGTAAATAAATATTGACCATGTATACCCTTTATGAACAAATATTTGGATTAAGACTCCAATAATCAGCAAAACGATAGAGCCGTAAAAACGGTATTTAACAAACAAGCGCATCAGATTCATAATAAAAAATTGTAGCGCAAAAATAGCGCAATACCTACAGATATAAAAATATAGGAGCAGAATATCTTTACTTAAACGCAAATATGCAAACTATGCCTGTTTGCTATAAGCTACTTCTTATTAATAATAAATAAAGTACCTAAAATATATCCGGCAATTTTATTTATCTTGCAAAATAATAATTACAGCATAATTAGGAATAATTTACGTTGTATATAGTATAATTGCAGAATAATATATAATGCTGAAGTTTGACAATTGATGGTCTAAAACAAATGAATAATTTTTTACTTAGAGAATTGAATGTAAATCTAAATATCACCTTGTTAATATGATAAATAAAAAACTTATCCTCGTAGTTACTTATCTGCTTTTACTGCTGCCCACTACGCTGAATGCGCAAAAGAAATACCAAAGCCGCTTTTGGGAAATTACAGGTAACGGTCTGACCAAGCCTTCTTATTTGTACGGCACGATGCACGTCAGCAAGAAATTGGCTTATTATCTGCCCGATACGTTTTTTGTTGCCATGCAACGTGCAGATGTGGTGGCGTTGGAATCTGACTTGAATATTTATCTGGATGAAATGATTAAGTCAAAGATGTTTCAACTCTCTACGTCATTGATGAATCAATCAGGAACAGAAAATCTATATAAGGATGCATTTTCTATGAAAGTGCCAGAGCGAAATGATTATGCTGAGTTGATAAGCGATGACCCCGATATTATTAACGAAATGATGTACCGGTTTTCGGATTTATACAAAGGACAAAGTGACTTTGAAGAAAGCACCTATCTCGATTTATTTATTTTTCAGTCTGCGAGGCGATTAAATAAAAAAACGATTGGACTCGAAACTTTTGACGGTTCAATGAAATATTATCTCAAAGCCATTAATCCGCAAAATGAAAGAGATGAAGAGAAAGAAAAAAAGAACGACTCTATCATTTCGATGGAAGATGAATCTGAAAATATTTTGGATAATATTGAAAGCAAACTCATAGAGAAAGTAGAAGATGCCTATAGAAAAGGCGATTTGGATATGCTCGATTCTTTGGACCATAAACAATACCCCTCCAAATTATATGGCAAATATCTGATTGAAGACCGGAATCTTGTCATGCTGCATAGTATGATGGAGGTTTACAAAACCGGACAATCTCTGTTTACGGGAGTTGGCGCAGGGCATTTACCCGGCAAAAACGGTCTGATTGAATTACTTAGAAAAGAGGGTTATACAGTAAGACCGATTAGTTTGGATAAAATGAAGACGGCTACACAGACAAAAGATAAATTAGAAAAAGTAAAATTGCCACTCACCTTTAAAAACTTCACCTCGGATGACAAAATTTTCTCGGTTGATGTACCGGGAAATATGTATGAAATTTATGTTTTTGACGAATTGAAACAATACTTGTGTATAGATGCCGCTAATGCCGCCTATTACACGGTATATCGCATCAAATCTCATAACGAATTAGGCGGCTATAGTGTTGATGTAAATCGTCAGCGCATTGACAGTTTATTCTTTGAATATATACCCGGAAAAATTTTAAAGAAAACAGAAATCAGTAAGTTTGGCTATCCGGGTTTTGATATTACTTCTAAAACGCAACGAGGAGATATCCGTAGATTTATTTTCATCATCACACCGCTTGAAATCTTTATATTCAAGGCTGCCGGTGCAGGTGATTATTTTAGTGATAAAGAGAATGACCGTTTCTTTAATTCCATCTCACTGAATATACAACCCGATAAGTGGAGTACTTATGCCCCGGAATATGGTGACTATACGGCAAGCTTGCCTGACTACAGGATTTTTGACAAGCAAACAGAACATATCGTCAGCAATGCACATTTTGATAAAACATTTGCTTACGACAAAGAAGGCATTTATTATTCGCTCATGAGAGCAAATTACAGTGATTACAAATTTATTGAAGAAGACACCTTTGAGCTGGCTTATCCTATTGAGGTGATGAATAAAGACTGGGGATTTGATGTTATCAACCGACAATTTTCCACATATGAGAAGCACCCTGCCTTTGAAACCACGCTGAAAACAAAAGAAGGTAAATACCTCTTTATTAAAACCATAATCAAAGGCCCACATTATTATTTCTTGAGTGCAGTAAGTTCAGCCAACAAAAAGCCGGAACAATATTTTAATTCTTTCCACTTTGTTCCGGAGGTGTACAACACTCCATTCTTTACCTATCAGGATACTGCATTACATTACAGCGTGAAAACCTGTGTAAAGCCCGCATTAGATGAGTTAGTAGAATACGCCGGATACATTACAAAAAATAACACGTACAGCCAAAGGGAAGAAATCAAACCGTATGAAAGCTATTTTATTAACAAAACGAACCGAGTACTCGCCAATTTGATGGAAGTC
>CAZPBT010000213.1:0-5285 GCA_964584555.1 uncultured Chitinophagales bacterium | reverse complement strand
CCAATACCACTCTAGAATAAGTAACGCCCAAGTCAGCCCATGCCATACCTTTAAAGCCGATATTGGCTAAAGACTGTGGTTGATTGGTAAAGTTTCCAATTTTAGTAAATGCATCTGTACCCCAGCCATAACGGATATTTCTGGCTAAAGCCTCACCCAAATTGTCAACATTTGTTACACTGTTTAAATGTCCCGTAACAGCAATTGCCTGATTATTGCTTTTGTTTTTCCCAAAAGCTACTAAAAAAGATAGTGGAAGCTGAGTTGTTGTGCTTACATAGCCGAATTTCTTTTTGCCGTTTAATTTCTCAGACAAGTTTAAATCGCTATTCCAGCCATTTTTAAAGTCAGCAATTTTGCCTTTTACACCCAAGTAGCTGTTACTTGCTGTAAAGTCTGTGGTGAATAAGTTCACATCAACCAGATAGCGGCTGTCTGCAATGGCAGGATTGTAATTTACATTGGTAACACCGCCGAAATTACTTGCCCGAATTCCAAGAAATTGGGCTTTCATGCCGAATGCCATACATAACAAGGCAAACAGCAAGGGCAGTTTTAAAAATTTTTTTTGCATAAAATTGATTTTAAAGAATTATATTAAAGAGAGTCTCTTTCGAAAGTGCAAAATTATAATGAATATGTTCTTCTATCTTTATTATGTGCAGTTACATTTGTATTAAGGAATTGTATCATATTATTAACATATTTTAAGTGTTTTGTGCAATCAAGTTAATTTATCCGTTTTGCATAAGAAAAAGAGCAAAATTGAAGTAAAAAACTGCTGATATTGTTTTTTTAACAGAAAAATGTATTTTTGTCCTACTTCTTATCTAATAGCCCGGTGGCTTACTTTAATATTACCTTATAAATTATAATTATTAGTATGAATTACAATACCGACAGAAGTCATATTTTGATGCGTGAGTATGGACGGCATCTGCAAGGCATGGTAGATTATGCCGTTAAAATTGAGGACAAAAACGAAAGACAACATGCGGCCGAGGCTATCATCCAAATGATGGGCATCCTGAATCCTATGCTAAGAAACTCTATGGATTATAAACAAAAGCTATGGGATCATATTTTTATCATATCAGACTTTAAACTTGATGTAGACTCGCCATATCCCAAACCTACTCCTGAAAATGCTTTTATAAAACCCTCCACGCTGCCTTATCCGCAGAAAAGAATAAGGATGAAGCATTATGGAAGAAATGTAGAATCAATGGTGAAAAAAGCCATGGAAATGGAAGAGGATAAGAAAATTGCGTTTACTGAAGTAATTGGCAATTTTATGAAAATGGCTTATAAAAACTGGAGCAACGAGGAAGTAAGCAACGATTTGGTAAAAGGTGATATGAAAACACTTTCGGCAGGTGCGTTGGAAATCAGTGAGGAAATGAATATTGAAACCATGACGCGATTGCAGCGCAAAAAAATCTATCCGCAAGGAAACAACAACAATAATAAGAACAGGAATAACAATAAGAACAGGAACAAGAGCCGTAATTTTCAAAACAGAAACAACCGATATAAATAAGAAAGTCTATGAGCGCAGATGCATTTGAAGTAAGAGGAAATAAACCGCTTTATGGAGAAATTATTCCGCAAGGTGCAAAAAATGAAGCCTTACAAATATTATCTGCCGTTTTGCTTTCTGATGAAGACATCACTGTTTCCAATATTCCGGACATTTTAGACGTAAATGTTTTAATTGAATTGCTCTCTGAAATGGGAGTGAGCGTATCAAAGATTAATAATGACACTTACACTTTTAACGCTCGCCATGTCGATCCTGATATATTACTTACAGAAAATTTTAAAAAACGTGCCGGTCACCTACGAGGTTCTGTAATGATTCTTGGACCACTTTTAGCCCGTTTTAAACGCGCTTACCTGCCCACACCCGGTGGAGATAAAATAGGGCGGCGACGATTAGACACCCATTTTTTGGGGTTTCAGCAGTTGGGTGCAGCTTTTCATTACGATAAAGAAAAATCATTTTACACGCTTAAGGCTGATAAACTGACGGGAAAATACATATTGATGGAAGAACCATCCGTAACCGGTACTGCCAACATTGTGATGGCTGCCGTGTTAGCCGAGGGTGTCACCACTATTTTTAACGCTGCCTGCGAACCCTACCTGCAACAACTCTGCAATATGCTCAATCGCATGGGTGCGAAAATATCAGGAGTGGGTTCCAATTTATTAACTATAGAAGGCGTTGAGAAACTGCACGGCACAGAACACCGCATGTTGCCGGACATGATTGAAATAGGCAGTTTTATCGGACTGGCGGCGATGACAAAATCCAATATTACGATAAAAAATGCCCGGGTGGATATGCTGGGATTAATTCCGGCCTATTTCCAGAAACTCGGCATCAAACTCTATTTCAAAGATGATGATATCATTGTACCCTCACAAGAGCATTATGAGATACAAACCTTTATTGACGGTTCTATTTTGACCATTGCCGACGGCCCCTGGCCATTATTTACACCCGATTTATTAAGTATTATTTTGGTAACGGCAACTCAAGCTGAAGGCAGCGTGCTGATACATCAGAAGATGTTTGAAAGCCGTTTGTTTTTCACGGATAAACTGATGGATATGGGAGCTAAAATCATATTATGCGATCCGCATCGTGCTACTGTAATAGGTATTAACCGAGAGTACAATTTGAGAGGCATACACATGAGCTCACCGGATATCCGTGCAGGTGTTTCCTTATTAATCGCAGCACTTTCTGCAGAAGGCAAGAGCGTAATTTCCAATATACACCAAATAGACAGAGGATATCAAAACATAGATACCCGCTTACAAGCCCTGGGAGCCGACATTAAGCGACTTTAAAAATATTTTTTATTTTTTTCGGAATTTTCAATTAATTTTGAAAGAAATTATTTGACATGAAAAATTTTGAAGATCCCCTGGATAATAATGAGCCTGTTGTCCGTATAAGCAATACTGGCAAAGTTGTCTTCCTGTCAACTTTAAGTGTTTTTATTTCCATGTGCTTAGTCGTCTTATATGATACAGAATATGGGTTTATGTTGTTCATTGGAGTACCCTTGTCTATCGGTTTTATTGCAGGGTATAGCATGAAAAAATCTGTAAAAAGTATTTTTACACTTTTTAATAAGACACTACTGCTTTTTTTAGTTATTACCATACTTCTCATCGTCTGCAAAATAGAAGGCGGTATTTGTATCATGATGATAGCCGTGCCACTATATGTGCTGTTGTTATTTTCATACGCATTGGGAAATATTATTAAAAAGCGATTTAGTACAACTTCCAAACCTTTGATGTTTTCATTGTTTCTGATGAATCCGTTTTTTGTAACACTTGATTTATATACGAACAACGGCTTTACTCAGGTCATTGAAAATAAAATAACGGTTAATACCGATGCCCGTTCTGTTTGGGCTCTTTTAAATCGCCCCGTGGTATATAGCACTCCCGAAAATATACTTTTTAAATACGGCGTAAACTATCCGAAAAGTATGCAAATCAATAAAATTCATGATAGTTTATTTTTAAATTGCAATTTAAGAAATGGTAATGCCAATTTACAAATTTCAGGATATTATAAGGACAGTTTGCTCCGGTTTGAACCACGGCAGGCAATATTGCCCATCAAAGAATTAACTATTTACAAAACTATTCATACTCCTCACTCTCACGATGCCTATTTTAAAATAAATTATGGCGAATTTAGGATTAAGCAGGTTGGTAATAACAAAACCGAATTATACGCAACTACAGAATTAACCCATCATTTACGTCCATATTTTTATTGGAATATGTGGAATAAATACATCTTACACCGGATGCATGAGCATGTTTTAGAAACAATTAAACAAGATGCTGAAACAAGATAATACCAGAGAGATATTTAATGAACTGGCCGAAGATTACTGGTTGAATAATTTATTTTCATTTGGGCTGACAGCTTATATTCGTAAGCAAGCTATTGATAAATTAAAGATTAAGCAAAACGAATCTGTATTGGACATTATGTGCGGAACAGGTGATAACTTTAAATACCTCTTCAGATTTACCAAACATATTACTGCCCTTGACTATTCTGAAAATATGCTTGCCATTGCTAAACAAAAAGAAAAAGGGAAAAAAGATATTGACTTTAGAAAAAATGATTTTATATGCGATAATTTGGGTGATATAAAATTTAAACATTGTCTTTGTACGTTTGGATTAAAACATTTACAACCAGATGAGTTAAATAAATTTATTGAACAACTACAACGGTCTTTACTACCACAAGGAACATTTTGTATTTCAGAAATAAATATAGAGAAAAATAATTTTTTAAGCAGGCTTATACTCTACTATATGCACTATGTACTCCCTGTATTAAACAAGCTTTTTACAAACAGGAATCCTCATAAATATTTATATGAATTTGCTAAGAACACGGTTCCCGTTCAATATATAATTCAAATTTTGCAGGAAAATAATTTCGAGGTGGATATTGAACATATTGCATTTAAGCATGCAGTTGTTATTTACGGCAAATATTTGGGCTAGATTATTCCGTAATCTTTGCAATAATCAAGAGTTTCTCGTATCCTCGCCCCAGTTGAGTTTTTCGCGTAAGGTTTTCAGGTAAGAACTTTCCGGCATGCGCAACAATTTGAAATAAAAATCTGCTTTGCGTACTGCCACCTGAAAGGTATCATCTAAGCTTTTGGAGCGCGAATCTATAGAACACAAATAGGTCTTGCTTCGACATTCTACTTCAAAACTCAGCACAGTATTGTCCGGTATAATCATCGGGCGTGCATTAAGATTGTGCGGGGCTACCGGGGTAATAACAAAATTATTGGAATTGGGAAACACTATTGGTCCTCCGCAACTTAAAGAATAGGCTGTGGAGCCTGTAGGTGTAGCAATGATTAAACCATCAGCCCAAAAAGAATTTAGAAACTCTCCGTTCAAAAAGGTATGTATTACTATCATCGAAGACGAATCTGTTTTGTGTATTGTAAACTCATTCATCCCGTAATTAACATCACCAAAAACAGGCTTATTCAATTCCGCACAAATTAAAGCCCGGTCTTCAATAGTATACGTATTGTTTTTTATGGAGAGTATTAATTCTTCGATTTCCTGCTTGTGAATGTCGGCCAAAAAACCCAACCTGCCCATATTAATACCCGCTACCGGGATTTCACTGTCGCGAACAAACTGTATGGTATCCAATAAGGTGCCGTCTCCGCCCAAAGCAATTAATAAGTCTGTCTTCTTTTTTATAT
>CAZPBT010000212.1:0-5314 GCA_964584555.1 uncultured Chitinophagales bacterium | reverse complement strand
CTGTCCAAGACAATTGCGCTGTCATGCCCGATACATTTTCAGTTAAGTCTGTCGGAACACCACATGCAGAAGATGGTTCCGTAGTCCTTGTGGCTGCCCATCCTGCAAGATTAGTGGCACAATCAGAGCGAAATTCAAAAAACAATGCCCCAGAGTTTCCGGTCAGTGTTCCGGGTGATGTTGCAGAAAATTTACCGATGAATCTTGCTGTATTATCCACCCCATCATAAACGTATAAAAAATCAAATCCGCTTTCTACATTCCATGAAGTAAACGTAACTGAAACAGGGGCATTTCCTGAAGGGTCAATTAAAAAAGTTTTACGGTCAGCATCTGCATAATTACCGCTTGCACCTCCGGAATCATAAAATATACCTGATGCGGCTGTAGATGAAAAAAACAGAGCCGGCAATGGATTAATCAATCTGTAAAACCGTTCCCAATCAAAATAAGGCCCCGGGTCTATATGCGTATTGCTGGGATACATCTGATGTCCTTTTATTTTCCAGCATGCATTGCTTAATGGCAATAATCCGCTTATGGGAGGGCCGTTGTATGTTTTTAGCTTGTCCACGCTTTCGAGCACAGCAATATTATTGGTAATATTAGCAACACTCAAGTACATAGCATTGGTAAACCAGGCTATGCCGTCTTCCTGATAGGCTTCCTGTTCAATACCAACAGATAAGGAATTGGAATTGCCTACATGATAGGCTTTACGTCTGTTGCACACCATTTGAGTTACCTGCCCATCATAAGAGCGCACACAATATTGTGCCGACACGACAGCGGATGTGTTTTTAAACCAGGAGATAGAGCCGGCATACGAGCCTTGCATGGTATGTATAGCCACCATATCAGGCGTGATGTCGCCGCCATAATTTGTAGCAGCAGCTGCATCCCAAATAGCACCCGTCAGCTCTACAGGGCCTGCAGGCATGACACAAGGAGCTTCTAATCTGTTGTTAGTATTGAATTTATTTATAAACAGCGTACCTGCATTGCTTTTTACCGAATCATTTTCTATATCAATTTGGGTAGATGACAGCTCTTCGAGATTTTCTTTTCCGAAGATTTTTTCCATATTCAACTCAGGTGCTCGACAGTTATAGAAATCCTGAAATTTCGGATCATTTAAAAAAGAAACGATGCCATACAATTGCACCTGGCGCACATAGTTATCAAATTCGTTTGCGGCAGGCAGTTCGCTCAACTGCATTAAAACTTGCAAGAATGCAATTTCATTATTTTCATAACGGGTAAGTTTGTTCTGTATGAGCAAGGTATTGTATGCTTTGGCAAATGCTAAGATATTAATACGAGGATCGTGCTTAATATCGTCCGCACTGTAACCGCTCAACTCAGCCACTAGGTAGAGGTTGTCGTAAAAAACGCCTTTGCCATTTTCTATCAAACCCATTACACCCCAGTATTTGGGCATTTGCACACAACTTTCTTCAAAAGATTCATCAATATGCTGCAAGCGTGTGTTGTGGTAGGCAAACGCCTCTAAAAATCCGCGAGGTATCATTGGATTTTGGGAATAAGCTTCATTAAAATAGCCTAGGTAATTATTGCGTAAAAACAGATTGCCTTTACCCTGTGAAAGCAGAGCAACGAGAATGAATAGAAAAAATAAAATTCTTTTGTGTAAAAAAAATCTCATCAATATGCTGTTGTTTACTTTTATAAAATTACAATAAATCCGTTAGAAAACAAAATATGATTTTATGGAAATAATATAAAGAATGGCTGTGATTAATAGTGAATCAAATTGATGCAATAGGTTGTTAAGTTTATTGAATGAAAAACATCAAGATAATAAAGTAATCTTTTTTAATCCGGGAATTTTCTAATTCTGAAATTTGACACTGCTACTAGAGGCGACAAATTCAATAATTCGATAATTTGATAATGGGATTTCAGAATGAAACCAGACATAACAAGTGTAGTGCAGTTTTCTATATTATTAGGGATGCTTTATATTTTCACAGATTTCAAACATGTTAAGACTGTTTATACATGTTTTTTGAAAGCTTTTTGCAAGGAGGGAGTATTTTTTCATTAGTCTAAAAAGTTGTTGTTATCCTGACCCTTTAATAATTAAGCCTAGTACCTATTACGAATACAATAATATAACAAACATTTATTTATTATCAATTAGTTGTTTTACTTCATTTCTCTGAACCAATTGTATTTAGTAATTGAATAAATTAAATTGTCATAGTAACTTTGGTGAAAAGCATTTGTAAAACTATAGAGTTCGTAACCGTATGTCCGTTCATATTGATTGTCAAAATGTGGTTTGAATCTTCCAGCATTATAAGAAAATGGTGTGAGTCTTAATTCAAACTCATCAAATTCAAATCCTTTCATTTTCTGTGCAAAAGTACTACTGATAACTAACAAATCTGGGTTATTATCATTATTAAAATCAGAAATGTAGATGCCTTTATATGGTATTCTATAATTTTCAACAAAAGTTGGTTTGTGTGTTTCAAGATCATAAATAAAGCTGATAAAACAACCACAACCAATCCCATTGCAATTATATGAAATGTCCGCATACAAAAATCTTTTGCCACAAACCTCAATTATTTTTGGTTCATTTAATGAATTGTCTATATTAAAGCCGTAATTCTCACAATGATATATTGAGTCTTGATAGCAGGTAATGTTATAGTCTTTAAAACTAATCTTAATATCTCGATCTATAAAGATGGAATTTGATTTTCCTTCCCTAGAGTACATGGAATTTACAATACTAAGTTGAAAAATATAAGTACTGTCAAAATATACATATGATTTTTTCGATTCGTCCCATTTTGTAGTCAATTTAGAAAGAACTTTTACCTTTTCTTGGTGAGTTATCTTATCCAGAAAGTTATCTAACCGAATAGTGTCAGTCATGTGAGATGTAAGTAAAGTATAAAAATCAATGCTGTCAGGCATTTGAACACTTTTAGATTCTTCTATAACCAACGCCTTACTATTTTTATCATTACATGAATTACATGAATTACATGAATATGTGAATCCTGTCAGTAAAATCAATATTGATTTGTATAATTTATACTTTATCCTGAATGAGTTTTTATTAAAACACATAACTTTCAAAATTACACAATATTTGTTTTTTAATACGAATTTTTAGTTAGTTATATTTTTAAAAAATACATGCCCCATAAAAAATGAGCCACGTAGTGGCGATACTCGACATACAGGGATGAGTTGAGGGTATCGTCACAAGCACAGCTTTGGGATAATTTGGTTTCGGTTGGTGAAGACACCTACTGATAGATAGAATCATGTTGAACAAAGTGAGAGATCTCATTTTGTTTTCGGATATCTGAGATGATAGGATTCCTCTCTTCGTTCGGAATGACGGTATTCTTTATGGGATTCCTCACTACGTTCGGAATGACGTGTTGCGTCATCTCGAACGAAGTGAGAGATCTCATTTTGTTTGCGGATGTCTGAGATGATAGGATTCCTCACTGCGTTCGGAATGACGGTATTCTTTATGGGATTTCTCACTGCGTTCGGAATGACGGTATTCTTTATGGGATTCCTCACTGCGTTCGGAATGACGGAATGAATAGATTATAGTTCGTTTATCTTGTCTATTCTTCTCTGATGGCGGCCGCCTTCAAAGTCTGTAGTGAAAAAGATTTGTATCATTTCGAGCGCATTTTCTAATGATATAAAACGTGCAGACATACACAATACATTAGCATTATTATGTTGTCGGGATAAGGCTGCAATTTCTTTTTCCCAGCATAAGGCAGCCCGTACTGCACGATGTCTGTTGGCAGTTATCGATACACCAATTCCACTGCCACAAAGCAGTATTCCAAATTCGGCATTCCCGTTTTCTATTTCATGGGCTAAGGCGTGTGCATAATCCGGATAATCACAACTCTCCAAACTATGCGTACCCACATCTGTTATGCTGATGTTTTGCTTTTCTAAAAATGCTATTATTGCCTGCTTGTATTCGTAAGCTGCATGATCTGAACCAATGACGATTTTATCAGGAAAATTCATGGCTTATTTTTTTCATTAAAATAAAGATTGCACATCAGCTTTGACAAAATTAATGGCAATTTGCACCGGCAATTCTTTGCCGCTCTCCATTATATAGCGCATAATGGCATTGCTCAACTCACGCCCATCTGCACTGTCGGGCATTTTAGAGGCAATGGCATTGATTAACTTCAAGGTTTCTTCTTTTGCGGTAGTTACCATTTGCCAAGAATCAGCATTAATATACATTTGCTGTGAAAGATTATATTCATATTCCAAACGTACTGTTTTAATTAGTTCTAACTGAAACTCAGGCACCAGCATATTCGGTTGATATACTCTTTGGCAAAGTGCAATGGGATTAATGCGCTCTAAAAAAACGATACAGCGTTCATAAGCCTGTAAGCGCAAGGGCAATGAAATTTTTCTTTGTTCATTCGTGATAAGTTTGCGCAATTCATAATTCCTGCGTTTATTTTCGTCGTTTAAAAATGCATTGATAATAAAATAAACCCCTAACATCATTATTACCGATGGGATGATATACTTTAAAATTTCCAAAAATTCCTGCATAGTTTTTTTCTTTATAAACGCAAAAATACGTTTTTATTTTCTTTAGCCTATTGCAGAAATAAAATAGCTTGCCATTTATAGTTTATTCACATTTGGATAGCTATGAAATTATTATTTTTGCTGTATTGAATATGGATACCTTAGTAGAGCAAAAATTACCGGTCACTTTTTCTTCAAGAGCTGTTGAAGAACTAAAAGCATTAATCGCCTCACAAGAAAAGACGAAGGATAAATACTTGCGGATTGGTGTAAAAGGAGGAGGATGTGCCGGATTTTCTTATATTTTGGAATTTGACGAAAAGCAAGATGCCGATACCTTATATCAGACAGATAACTTTGAATTTATTGTAGATAAAGCTCAGGAAATTTATTTATTTGATACAAAATTAGACTATAAAGGCGGTTTGGATAACCGTGGTTTTATTTTTGAAAACCCCAATGCCTCGTCCACATGTGGCTGTGGTACGTCATTTTCGGTGTAAATCTCAATAAAATAAGGCATTTTGCTATTAATTTGTACACAGCTTCCTTATTTTATTAACATTCTGAAAATTTAATTTGCAGATTTGACCAAACGATTTATTTTTGTGAAATAATCATTCATAACTAAAAATTTTAACTTTATGAACAAAGGTGACTTAGTAAAAATCATTGCAGATGCAGGTGAGTTGACCAATGCAAAAGCAACAGAAACGTTGAATGCCGTATTAGAAAG
>CAZPBT010000211.1:0-5376 GCA_964584555.1 uncultured Chitinophagales bacterium | reverse complement strand
AGGTAAATAGTTGATTTCTCATTTTTCCTCCAACTTAATTAGGAGAAGGAGTTAAAAGCAGGAGGTTCTGGGTAAAAATAAATCAACTATTTTTAAATTGAAACGCATATCCAGAATTCATAATTTTAGGTTTGGCAATGATCTTAGGCAAATAAAAACCCCGTGCTATTGCTAGCGCGGGGACAAAACTTATAACCATGAAAACAAAAAATCGGGACAATAAAAACGATTAGTGTTTATTGTTACCCAACACTTTATCTTTTGCTAATACATAACCGATTATTAATAAGAAAACCGAGAAAAACAAATAATAAAATACGCCCGCTTGAGACATTGTCATTTTTTTTCCGGTATTATAATCTAAATGTGCTGATGAATTTAAGAACAGAAAGATGGAAACAGTAGTGTATAGTGTGCCTAACGCTAAAAAAATTGCACCGAAAACTTTAGTCATTTTTGCCATAAAGAAATTTTCGCTAAAATTAACATTTCTTTTGCATTTCAAGCAAGATTGCAGTAATAAATTTTTATTATGCCTTATAACCGGCTGACAATTTTAATACGGGAAGCCAAATAAATAGCAATTATTCCTGAAATAATGGAAATTATACCTACTTGGTTAAAGTGCAAAACCTTACCATCGGGTGCAACTTGCACAATCATGCCACAAACTAATGCTGCTACAGCCGTTCCTAATTCCAGAAAGGAGGAACGCATGGTCATAAATCCGCCTCTCTTTTCCGGTGTGGTGGCGGCACTCATTAGTGTATATGCCGGAATTATTCTGCCTCCTGCTGTTACAAAAAACAAGACACAAATCGTAAGTGCGGTGTACATTGATACTTTTGTCATATGTGTGCTCAACCAAATGGGAATAAAAGAAAGTAAAACCAGCACGATAAAGGAAGGCAAATTGCCCTTGCGGTCACATATTTTGCCAATAAAAGGGGTAGTTATTACAGTGGCTATTCCGCCAACGGCATACATGATTTTTTTTACGTTTTCATCAAAACCTATATTGTTTTCAAAATAGGGCACAATAAATGTAATCACTACCTGATGCCCGAAAACCAGCAGAAAAGCCAAAAGCAGTGCGATTAGTTGATTGCTGTCGAGCAAGACATTTTTGGCAAATGCCCATTCCATTTTTTTTGTTTTTACCAATTCTAAATGCTTATTTACGGGGGGAATCCACTGGATAAGTGCAAAAATGGTAACTGCGGAAAATAAAGCCAGTATTTTAAACGGCATTTGTAAATTATGTTCAGTTGCCAGATTGAGTGCCAGTGGGATTCCGGTAATGGCAGCTACTGCAAAAGAGAGCGACATCATACTGATGGCGGTTGCCCGACGTTCAAATGGAATTAAATCACTGATCAGTGCCGTGGCGATGCCACCCACGATGCCACCGAAAATGCCGGCAATTCCACGTGCAATCAGCATGGAATAAAAATCATAAGCAAATCCGCAAAAGGCAGTGCCAATGGTAAAGCCTAAAAAAGTATAAATTAAAAGTTTTTTTCGGTCGAACTTATCCATAATACCCGCCGACAGAATGCCCGTAATAAATGCCATCAGCGAATAAATTGAAATCAATAAGGTGGATTTTTGTGCCGAGATATGAAAGGTTTTCATCACATCATTTATCAAAGGCATCAGCAACATGGAGTCTACAGAGGCTAAATAGCCTATCCATGCAAGCAGGATAACTATGAGATATTCATTTCTTTTGCCATGTGGCAGTTCATCTTTCTCTAATGATATGCTGTCTATTGTTTCTATAACTTAAAGTTCTGTTTCGGTTACGCCATCTGCAATCTCACAAATGTAAAAATCAGCTTTTAATCTTGTTTTATGCTCATATTTTATGCCAACATACGAAATAAATCGTTGTATTTTATCTTTTTTAACTAATGCAATACAACAACCGCCAAAACCGGCACCGGTCATGCGGGCTCCGGCACAATCATCAAAGTGAGTAGCTAAGTGTACAATAGTGTCTAATTCATGACAGCTTACTTCATAATCTTCTTCCAGTGAGATATGCGATTCTACTAAAAGTCTGCCGAAAGCTGCTATGTTTTTATCTTTCAAAAATTGTGTGGCAAATATTACTCTTTGATTTTCCAATAGACAATGTTTTGCTCTCGCATAGAGTGTGTCTTGTTCAATATAGCTTAAAGCGATTTCCTGAGCATGACATAAATCAGTGGCTGGATAATACTGACGTATAGCTGACAGTGCCTGTTCGCATTCGCTGCGTCGTTCATTGTATTTTGATTCAGCCAAAGACCTCGGTTTATTAGAATTGATGATGATCAGTTGGTATTCTTCAAAATCAGCCGGAATATAATCAGCCTCCAGAGTTGCACAATCTAACAGAATAGCCATGTTTTTTTTGCCATTAGCTACCGCATATTGATCCATAATGCCGCAATTGACTCCTACATAGTTGCGCTCAGCAGTTTGAGCATCCAGTGCCAGTTCCACCCGATATTCTTCGTAATATTTTTGCTTGAAAATAAATGCGATTAAACAAGATAAAGCCGCAGATGAAGATAAACCCGAACCAACAGGTAAATCAGAGGCTAACAAAATATCGGCACCAAAAAGTGTACTGTTTTTATCCTGCAGAACCCGAATGGCTGCCGTAATATAATCTGACCAATGCAATTTTCTTTGTTGATTAATAGTTAGCTGCACCGAAATGTCAAGGACAATTATTTCATTAAAATCAACCGAAAAAATACGACATGTGTTAGTGTTATTCTTACGTACCAAGGCTGTAATTCCCAATGAAATTGAACAAGGCAATACCAAACCGCCATTGTAGTCTATATGTTCTCCGATTAAGTTTACCCTTCCCGGAGAAAAAAATGCAATTTCGGGAGGATGCTCAAAATGCAAAATAAATTTGTCAATTAGTGTAGAAGGTTTTATCACAGTTGCAAAAATAAACAATCATTAATGTAAAAAAATGCTTGAACAATTTTTAGAGTGCTACGCTGGTAAAAGGTAACATAATATAACAAGGAGTTTGTTTGTCTTTTTTATCGCGTAGTATTTCCAATATTTTAGATGTTCTGATTTCTTCCAATGGCTTTTCTTGTCTGCTGAAGAAATTGTTCCAGTGATTAAGTAAAATGATAGCAGCTTTTGTATGTTTTTCACCCACATCAATTTGAGATTCGTTTAGTTTACGTTTCCAGAACACCAAAGAAAAAATATCGCATCTTTTTTCCGTATAAATGGAATCTATCTTTTTGTATTCATCATCATGAATATCTCCTGCTAAAAATGCCATTCTGAATACAATACTATCCTCGTCCATTACATCCACCAAATAAGAATAATTGCCACTGCCCAGTTGCCAATCCCAAAGATAATGCGGAGGTGAAGCAAGAGGCTGATGAAAAGTGCCGTTAAATAGTACAGTATGTCCAAAATGTGGACCATGATGAGAGAGTATGGTAAATACTCTGAATGTACTGTCAGATGAATAAATCCACTTATCATTGGCTTGATAATGTAATTGATGTTTTATGGCATTATCAGGTATGAGCTGATGCAGTTGATAAAAAACACTTGAGTCGGCAATGACAGCCGTGTTTTTTTGTAAAAATGTACCAATGTCCATACAATGATCAAAATGACCATGAGTAACACTGATAAGTGAAATATTGTTGTACAATGAATCGGGAAGATAATTTGACAGCTTTTCTAAGGGCGTTTTGCCTTTGATGACAGATGGAAAATCCTGATTGCTGAAATACGGGTCGTTTACAAATTGCTTTCCTTTGTAATCGATGATAAAACATGAAGTACCTAAAAAAGTAAGTCTGATGTTTTTCTTGTTTGCTGATGGTAATAAAAATTCTTCAGCTTTATGCTTATCAAAAATTTTTCCAAAAAAACTGAGTTTGATAAAAATTGCAATAAGCAAAATAGTTATCAAACTTAAGCAAGCGTATGCTGATATCTTTAGAAATTTCTTCATATCAATAGTCAAAGATATGAAACTGTACAGGAAAAAAGTTTTAATATACTTTTAGTAATATGCATTATTGAGTTGTTTTAGCAGTCTTTTACTATTTTTCTTAAAATAAATTGTATGGAATCTATACTCCCTTTGTTAGTTCAGACCCAAAAAGCATCGATACAAATTTGTAATAAAACTACTTCAGAAAAAAAGGCATTGCTTACCTCACTTGCAACAAAATTACAGGAAAATGTTGAACAAATAATGGCAGCCAATCGCCTCGATTTAGATAAGATGGACGATAGCAATCCAAAAAAAGATCGTTTATTACTGAATGAAAACAGGATAAAAGATTTGGCCGAAAGCCTGATTGCAATCACCCGGTTGGCAGATCCATCCGGCAAAATTTTGAGCGAATATAAAGCAGAAAATGGCTTGCTGATACAAAAAACAGCAGTGCCTGTTGGTGTGGTCGGCGTAATCTATGAAGCGCGTCCTAATGTTACTATTGACGTTGCTGCTTTGTGTTTGTATGCAGGCAATGCTGTGGTATTGCGTGGTGGCAGCGATGCAGAACATACAAACAGCATACTGGTACAAATTATTCATGAAACCTTAGAAGAGCAAAATTGGGATAAAAATTGTGTTCAGCTTTTGCCGGTAGAACGCAAATTTGTCAGTCAATTATTGACAGCCGTGCGCTATGTGGACATCATTATTCCTCGTGGTTCACAACAGTTAATTGATTTTGTGCGTGATAATGCTAAAGTACCTACTATCGAAACCGGTGCGGGCGTTTGTCATACGTATGTAGAGCAATCAGCAAATTTGGATATGGCTGCTCAAATAGTGGTTAATGCTAAAACACAACGTCCATCGGTGTGCAATGCATTAGATACGGTGTTGGTTGATGCCACAGTTGCCGAGCAGTTTTTACCAAAATTGTTGCCTGGATTTCTTCCGTTTGAAGTGGAAATTTTTGCGGATTATGAGGCTTACGAAATATTGAAAGTAGTAAATTATCCATATTTGAAGAAGGCAACAGATGATAATTTCGGTATGGAATATTTATCACAAAAATGCAGTATTAAAATTGTAGAAAATACGGAAGAAGCTTTGGAGCATATTCGCAACTTTTCATCTAAACATAGCGAAGCCATTATTACTGAAAATAAAGCAATAGGAGAGCTATTTTTAAAATCTGTGGATGCTGCGGCTGTATATGTAAATGCGAGTACACGATTTACGGATGGTGGCTGTTTTGGTTTAGGTGCTGAAATCGGGATTTCTACACAAAAACTGCATGCACGCGGGCCATTTGCCTTAGAAAAACTGACGACAGAAAAATGGGTGATACATGGTCAGGGACAAATTCGTTGATCTTATTGTCTTAATTT
>CAZPBT010000210.1:0-5423 GCA_964584555.1 uncultured Chitinophagales bacterium | reverse complement strand
CTAACATTTGTTTATATCAAAAACAATTCTTACCTTAGTTGTGCAACAAGCACATGGTATTGCCAAAAGCGGGGTGATCCCGTTCGTACCTCACGGGACAGGCTGTGCAAACTTAAAGTATTGTGCTACGTGTCAACGAGTTATTCTAATATTTTGCACGTTTTAAAAAAACGTTTTTTTTCATCTAAAACTTAATTAACTTTGTATGTTAAAAATTTATTGAGATTGGAACCTACTAATGTAAAAGACCCTGAATATTTTCATAAAGTGGTCGATTGTCAGTATGCATGTCCTGCACATACTCCTGTTCCGGAATATATCAGGCTTATAGCTGAAGAAAAATATACAGAAGCCTATATGATTAACTGGAATTCAAATGTTTTTCCGGGTGTATTAGGCAGAACCTGTGATCGGCCCTGCGAGCCAGCTTGCCGTCGCGGTCGTGTAGAAGAAGAGCCTGTTGCTATTTGCAGACTTAAGCGTGTTGCAGCAGACTTCAAATCAGATGTAAAACATTTGATGCCAAAAGTACCGGCTGAAAAGAACGGCAAACGCATAGCTTTAATTGGAGGCGGTCCCGCTTCACTCACTGTTGCTCGTAACTTAGCTCCTCTTGGTTATATCATCGATTTGTATGATGATCAAACCAAGGGCGGTGGAATGATGCGTTCGCAGATACCATCATTTCGCTTACCGGATGAAGTACTCGATGAAGAAGTAGGTTACGTGCTAGATATGGGCATTCATACCCATTTTAATTCATACGTCAACAGCCTTAAAGAAATATTAGATAAGCAGTACGATGCTGTGTTTGTAGGTACAGGAGCTCCTAAGGGAAAAGATTTGGCTGATTTGCCCGGACGTTGGGACACAAAAGAAAATATACATATCGGCATTCAATGGCTGGCCAATGTTTCTTTTGAACATACACATGCTATAGGCAAAAAAGTATTGGTTTTAGGTGGTGGTAACACGGCAATGGACTGCTGCAGAACATCAAAACGTTTAGGCGGTGAACAAGTAACTGTTGTTGTTCGCAGTCCGTTTAAAGATATGAAAGCTTCACCCTGGGAAATTGAAGATGCCATGCATGAAGATATTCCAATTCTGGAATGCATGGTGCCAAAATCATTTGTTGTAGAAAATGGAAAGCTGAAAGGTATGCTGTTTCAAAAAGTAGAGGCTGTTTACGATGAAAAAGGTAAACGCTCACTTGTTCCTACCGGGGATGCTGAACAATTTTTAGAAGCTGACGATGTCATAATTGCCATTGGGCAAGAAAACAGTTTCCCTTGGATTGAAAGAGATTTGGGCATACAACTCGACAAATGGGAGATGCCGGTGGTTGATGAAAGAACATTTACGTCAAGCATACCGGGTGTGTTTTTTGGAGGTGATGCGGCATTCGGCCCGAAAAATGTAATTACAGCTGTTGCACAAGGTCATCAGGCTTCTATCTCTATCGATTTATATTGCAAGGGCAAAGATCTGATAAATGACAGACCGGCAAATGTAGCTGAATTTACTTCACAAAAAATGGGCATTCACGAATGGATGTATGAGAATGCAGTAGTAACTGATATACGCTATAAAGTGCCTTTGGCTGAAAAGAAAATAGCGCTGAAAGATCGCAAAATGGAAGTAGAGCTGGGATTTGATATTGAAACGGCATTTAAAGAAGCACACCGCTGTCTTAATTGCGATGTCGAAACTATATTTTATGAGTCTCGTTGTATAGAGTGCGATGCCTGCCAGGATATTTGTCCCACAAGCTGTATTACGTTTACCGAGAACAAAGACAGTGAAGAAGTCATGCGATTAAGTTTAATGGCTCCGGCTCAAAATTTAGAACAGGAATTGTATGTATCACATCCACTTAAAACAGGAAAAGTGATGGTAAAAGATGAAGATGTTTGTTTGCACTGTGGCTTATGCGCCGAACGTTGTCCAACTTCAGCATGGGATATGCAAAAATTATTTTACGAAGTAACTAAACCTTATCAATGTCAGTAAGAATTAATGATTTTGTTGTAAAATTCGCAAATGTAAACGGTACGGGATCTGCGAGTGCCAACACTATGTTTGCAACTTGTATGTTTAAAATGGGAATTCCATTTACGGCTAAAAATATATTTCCTTCCAATATTCAAGGTTTGCCTACATGGTATGAAGTACGTGTAAATGACAAAGGCTATAAAGGAAGAAAAGAAGGAGTAGATGTCATGATTTGTCTTAATCCGCAAAGCATGAAACAAGATGTTGCATCAGTAAAGCCGGGCGGATATTTTATATATGACAGCAGTAAGTTCTTAAATAAATCTTACATACGAGAGGATATTACTTATATCGGAATACCGATGACCGAAATGAGTAACAAACATTTTGAAGACCCTCGCTACCGTCAGTTACTTAAAAATATGATATATGTGGGTGCTTTGTCTGCCCTTTTGAATATAGAGCGTCAAGTTATCACAGATATTATAAAAAATGAATTTAAAAAGAAAGAAAAATTGATTGCACCTAATGAATTAGCCGTGCAATTGGGTATAGATTACGTACATGAACATTTTCAATTCCCTATTGATGTCAGAGTAGAACGAAGAGACAAACTCGGAAATTCAATTTTTGTAAATGGTAATACAGCCTGTGGATTAGGAGCTGTGTATGCCGGGGCAACTGTTGCCTCCTGGTATCCGATAACGCCTTCTACTTCGCTGGTAAATGCCTTTGAGAAATGGGCGAACCGCTTGCGCATAGATAAAGAAACCGGAGCTAAGAACTTTGCCATAGTGCAGGCTGAAGATGAACTTGCAGCTATCGGGATGGCTATGGGAGCATGCTGGAATGGCGCCCGCGGGTTTACTGCGACCAGTGGTCCGGGGCTTTCGCTGATGTCTGAATTTTTGGGTTTAGCTTATTTTTCAGAAATACCTGTAGTATTGATTGATGTACAAAGAGGAGGACCGTCAACCGGAATGCCTACCCGCACACAACAATCAGATTTACTTTCTGCCGCTTATGCATCTCATGGTGATACCAAACATGTGTTGTTAATCCCAAGCAATCCTAAAGAATGCTTTGATTTCACTGCAAAAGCTTTCGATCTGACAGAAAGACTGCAAACTCCTGTTATTGTTATGACAGATTTGGATTTGGGTATGAATGATCATCTTTCAGCTCCTTTTGAATGGGATGATGCCCAGCAGTATGACCGAGGCAAAGTGCTGAATGCAGAACAATTAGAAGCATACAAAGACTGGGGAAGATATAAAGATGATGACGGCGACGGCATACCGTATCGTACCATTCCGGGAACACATCCGACATTGGGATCTTACTTTACACGCGGTTCTTCGCACGATAAATATGCCCGATATTCTGAAGACAGCAATGATTATGTTGAAGGTATGGAACGCCTTGAACGCAAATGGGATACGGCTAAAACTTTAGTATATAAACCTGAATTTTATCAGACAAAAAATACAAGTGATATCGGTTTAATCTTTTTTGGAACTACAACTGATTCGGCTCTTGAAGCTGTGGATATACTGGCAGAAAATGGGATAAAAACGGACTCCATGCGATTAAAATCATTTCCATTTCAACCGGAGGTTCAACAATTTATCGAACAGCATAAAACCATTTTCATCATTGAGCAAAACAGAGATGCTCAAATGAAAAAATTACTGGTCAATGAATTGGAAACCGATCCTAAAAGATTAAAATCCGTATTACATTACGATGGCACTCCTGTTACAGCAGATTTTATTGTTCAGCATATCATTAAAGCAACAGAACTACAAAAGCAAAAAGTAGCACAGGAAGTTTTGAATTAATTTAACCGGATGTCAAAATCTCTTGAGCTGAGATTTAGAAAATACCTAATACTAATCCCGCAGCAAAAGTTTGCCCCAGTTCAATGACTGCTTCTTTCATTTTTGATTGTTCACTGCTTTTTATAATTAAAGTTTCCAGTGATTTTTTCAAAACATAACCAGAAGCGATAGTTTGAATTTGTCGGTCGGTTCCGGTGCCATCTGTTTCGCAAGAAATAAGTAAGATATAGGGTTTCAGAAGTGTAAGCTCTCGAGCCGGATAATAGGTGCGCTCAAAGAAATCTTTAAGCTGTCCACTCATCGTACCGAAATTTTCAGGCGTAGCCAAAACAAGACCATCAGCCCAACGTACATCTTCTAATTCAGTATTTGAGGCTTCTTTAATTTTCAGACTAATTTCCGGGTCAACTAACAAGCCTTCCATACACCAATCTACGAGCAATTTCGTATTACCCGTTTGAGAATGGTAGATAACTAAAATATTTTTCATTTCACCAAAATAAATCAGTTTTTCAAAATTACGCATTTTGATTATTCCTGCTAATCATTTAATTTTACAGTAGAATTATACAGTTTAATGTGTAACAAGTTTGTATAAAGATTAAAATAAAATTTAAAATAATTATAGCAATACGTTCATGAGTTATATCAAGCCCAAATTTCATCATCCGGAACTTCCCGTAAATAAAGTAGGTTATACAAAAAAAGAGTACGAAGGTGTTATTTCCACTTTGTGTTCCGGTTGTGGTCATGATTCTATCAGTGCTGCAATTGTGCAAGCCTGTTTTGAGTTGAATATTGAACCACATAAAGTGGCCAAGTTATCCGGAATAGGATGTTCTTCTAAAACACCTGCCTATTTTTTAAGTAATTCGCATGGTTTTAATTCTGTACATGGAAGAATGCCATCAGTTGCTACAGGAGCAATTATGGCAAATCGCGATTTATTTTATCTGGGTGTTTCCGGTGACGGTGATTCTGCCTCTATCGGAATGGGACAATTTGTTCATGCCATACGAAGAAATTTAAATATTACTTATATTGTTATGAACAATGGGTGTTATGGCTTGACGAAAGGACAAGATTCTGCCACAGCCGATAAAGGCTCTATCAGTAAGGGCGGTGTTGCCAATGAGTTTCAAGGTATAGATTTAGCAGGCTTAGCTTTAGAACTGGGTGCTACCTTTGTAGCTCGCAGTTTTTCCGGAGATAAGGCGCAACTAATACCCATTTTAAAAGCTGCCATGTGTCATCACGGTTTTGCTTTAATAGATGTATTATCTCCTTGTGTAACATTTAATAACAATGTAGGATCTACCAAATCCTATGAATTTGTAAGAGAACATATGTCGGCTGTCGATCATGCAGATTACGTACCCTACGAACAAAAAATTACCGCTGAATACGAAGAAGGATCTACAATTGCCGTAACCATGCATGATGGTTCATCCGTAGAATTAACAAAATTAGCATTAGACTGGAATGTATTTGACCGAAGTTCAGCATTATCTAAATTACACGAAACCAGAGCTGATGGTCAAATTTTAACAGGCATTATTTTCGTGGATGAAAACTCGAAAGATTTAC
>CAZPBT010000209.1:4056-5523 GCA_964584555.1 uncultured Chitinophagales bacterium | reverse complement strand
GAGAATTTAGATGAATTTGTAAAAGCTTTCGAGTTGGAGTTTATTCCCAAAAAGACATTTATTCTCAGAGAGGGTGAATATTCAGAAGAAACCCGATTCGTCATAAAAGGGATAGTACGTATTTATTATGTGCGGGAAGAAAAAGAAATTACGAACTGGTTTATCAGCGAAAATATGTTTTTTGCAGCAGTATATGCCATTCTCACCGGTGAGCGAAATTACAATTACTACGAAACTCTTGAAGACACCATTTGTCTTAAACTCAATTACAGAAAATTAGAAGAGTTTTATGCGAAAAATCATTGCATGGAACATTTCGGTCGCAAGTTAATTGAAAATTATTATTCCTTGTTTATGAAAAAATCGTATGAAGTACTGTTTCTTTCTGCGGAAGAACGCTATCATACATTTGTAAAAGAAAGGGGAGATTTACTAAACAGAATACCGCTTCGCTATATTTCTTCATATCTCGGTATCACACAAGAAACCCTTAGCCGGCTTAGAGCTAAACATTAATTTATCCTATGTAATTTCTTTTGTTTAGCGATATCAGTTATCTTCATAAAAAAAAACTACTTAAATGAAAGCAGAGATTAAAAAAATCTATGATGCCCATGTCCAGTTTGAGCTTGAGCAGTTTGATAAAAAACACATTAAATCCAATATAAAAGAAGATGTTCATGCAGTATTCAAATGGCTGGAAAAAGTTACTTTAAACGATATTACTTCTGCCGATGATGTGAAAGCATTTTTGAAAAGAAATGTAAAGCACTATGAACTATCTGATGAGCAGCGCGATTATGCCAAAGACCTGGCAAAGCATATACATGACCATGCCAAAAAATCTAAACATACAGTAAGCAGTTATATCACTGAAAAGCGATTTTTTGAAATATCAGAAAAGTTGATTGCTCAAAAAGAATGGCGGGAGGAAATGATTGAGAAGATTGCCCACAATCCTGTTTATGGCGAAATAATAGCCGATACCTTGTATGACGGCATCAAGCAATTTATGCAACAAAGTGGTCCAAGTAATGAGTCGGTTGGAGGATCATTATTTAATATCGGAAAAGGATTATTGGGTGCGGCACTATCTGGTGTACAGGATAATATTGACTCTACCGTGAAGAAGTTTATTGCGGCCAATCTTTCTAAAACCTTGCAAAAAAGCGAACAAAATTTGAAAGACCGATTTAGCGAACCCAAACTCAGACTGATGTCTAAGACCATTTGGAATAAAATTCATGATGTGAAAATCAGTGATTATGCCAAAAAAATCAAGACCAAAGACATCAACGAAGGCTTGGATATTGCAGAACAAGTTGCAGGAGATATTTTAAAAAATACTACTACGGAGGAGATTTCAGATTTTGTACTCGACCATTTCTTTGATTATGTTGGAGATAAAAATATTACCCAATTGCTCGAAGAGAATGGAGTTACTATGGAAAAAGTAATCAAAGAAAC
>CAZPBT010000209.1:2752-3956 GCA_964584555.1 uncultured Chitinophagales bacterium | reverse complement strand
GGCAAAGTTTAACGATGAACTATAAGCTTCTAATTTTTGTATTCTTATTATTGCTGATTCCGGCATCAGCTTACATTTATAAAAATGAGTTTAAAGAATCAGAAAAAATAGTTTATGTGACATTAAATCTGCAATCCGATAGTATCCGTTTTTACTACAAAGACAAATCCGGTAACCTGTACAGGAGTATCAATAATCTTAAATTTGATGTAGAACAACATAATGAAAGATTGCGTTTTGCCATGAATGGTGGAATGTATATGCAAGATAATTCACCACAAGGTTTATTTATTCAAGACTATCGCATTGTGAAACCATTGAATACGGATACAGGGTATGGTAATTTCTATTTAAAACCAAACGGTGTATTTTATTTAATGAATGATAATAAACCTGCACTATGTAAAACTGAAGATTTTCGTTTTTCCACATCAATAAGGTACGCTACACAATCAGGACCGATGCTTGTAATAGATGGAAAAATAAATCCTGTATTTAACATACAATCTACAAGTTTATATATCCGAAATGGTGTCGGTATTCTGCCGGATAATAAAGTAATTTTTGCAATCTCAAAACAGAAAATTAATTTCTATGAGTTTGCTTTATTTTTCAAACAAGCTGGATGTACACAAGCCTTGTATCTGGATGGATATGTTTCAAGAATGTATCTGCCTGAAAAAAACTGGATACAGACTGATGGTGATTTTGGAGTAATTATTGCCGTATTAAAGTAATCTTCATAACCGAAATAAGAGTAAAATTGTAGCTATATGCACAATTGTACTTTTTATTTTTTATTTTCAAACCTTACTGAAATTGAAAATTAAGTTATAATTTTAGTAATGATAAAGTAGTTACACAAAATGTGGTAATGAATTGAAATTAAGAAAAACGCTAAAACTAATCCTAATGGGGGAGTATGTTACCCTACGAGTGAATGAGATTTTATAACTAAATATGAAGAATGAAGCGGAACAAAATAAAAGGTATGTCAGTCGAACAGATTATAAGACCTGAGAGTGGTTCAAATTATGAAACACCTTTTAAGTCAAAAAAAACTCTAAATGTCTACTCTATTGACGTTGGTCCAAAGGGATTTGGTTTTACAAGAAATGTTGGAAATACATTATTAGGTGTTCATACATTTAATACTAATTCTTCAAATTCTAATTCTACTAGTAATGAATGCGATGATGAGTGT
>CAZPBT010000209.1:0-2652 GCA_964584555.1 uncultured Chitinophagales bacterium | reverse complement strand
ATCCAGCCATGTATTGGGGATAGTATCTATAAAGAAAAAGGGAAGTTAGAATATGTATTAATTAAAGCAGACAGCACCTATGTGCAATCATGGAATTGTGAAACTAAAGGAGCATTTATAATAGATAAGTGGAAAAACGGAGAAAAAAAGTACGTACCAAGCAATAAAGCAATTCCACAACCAGATGACACGAGTAACAGTATAAACATATCCACAAAATAGACAGAGATTCCATAGCCTTAAATGTTAAAAAAGCCTACTCGCCCTCGCCCTAGGCAGGTGTTATCACCTGCTATGAACCATAGAGAGCTCATTCTAGCCCAGCGCTGTCACAAGTTTATCAAAGCGAGGGTATTGGCGTGGCTTGCGAAACTCCTTAGTATATATGTGTCACTACTACGTGGCTCAGTTTCTTGTAGATTGTTTTTTTTATAAAGGTTTCGCCACTACGTGGCAGAATAAAATCAATCAGTCTCCAGAAAACAGGAAACATGTGTAATTATGCACACCGTAAACTCCCCTCTTGGGCGGGGCGGGGCTGGGTTAATATCCAACTTCTCCAAAGATAATTGTGTCGCCACTACGTGCCATCTTTCGATTATCCTGTTTCAAAAAAAAGATACATATCTCATAAAAAAAACTGGATAAAGACTGACGGTGATTTTGGAGTAATAATAGGTTGCGTACACTAATGCCATCTGAATTGATATTATTAAGTATATCCAAAAATAATTCTTTTCTTTTATACTTCATTATCCTTCGCTGCATATTCCAATGCGGCATAAAAGTCATCTCCGAATTTTCTTATCAGCGCATCTTTTAAAAACACATAAACCGGAACTTTTAATTTCTTACCCAACAAACACGCATCACTGCATATATCCCATACATCGTAGTTTACAGCCGTAACGGTTTCCATAGGTTTGATGCGTACAGGGTATAAATGACAAGAAATAGGTTTCTGAAAATCAACCACACCATCACGCCAGGCATTTTCTATTCCACATACTATCGTGCCGTCATCCGCATAATTTATATAGGCACATGCCCCACCGTCAATTAAAGGAGTAGCGTATGGTGTATATTCATCGTCAGGCTCATCCACGTAAGCACCTTGTTTTTCTATAGCTGCTATCCCTTCGGCGGTCAAATATTTCTTGATTTTAGGAAAAATCTTTTTCAAGATTTTCGTTTCCGCTTTTTCTACGGGTGCACCGCTGTCGCCCTCCACACAACAAATTCCCTTGCATTTTTTCAAGTTGCAAACAAACTCTTTTTCCACTACATCATCACTGATTAATATATCGTCAATTAAAATCATAAGTTATTTATTTTCCCAAAATAAAAATACAAGGCTTTTTATTTAAATCAGGTTTTATTTTTTTCCAGTCTGCTATCGTTTGTGTTTGAATAAATTCATCCTTTGCCATAAGGTTGCAGGCTATGCAAAGTAAAGTGTCCGGCTTGCAATATTTTAGTAGCTCTTCAAGTGTCTTGTTGTTTCTAAAAGGCGTATCCATAAAGAGCTGCGTCTGATTTTTTTTTGCAAAACTTTCGAGCTGAATAATCTTATTTTTTCGCTCTGTCTGTTCAATGGGCAAATAGCCGCTAAAGGTAAAAGATTGCCCGTTGAAGCCACTCGCCATTAATGCCATCATCAAGGAGTTGGGTCCGGATATCGGTACAATTTTAACGCCCATTTCGTGTGCCAGTTGCACCACCTGAAATCCGGGGTCGGCAATACAGGGTAATCCGGCCTCAGATATAATACCTATATTTTTATCTTGTTTTATTTCATCTAATATTGAAAAATGCACTTGATAGTCTTTGTGTTTGTCTAATATCTTAAAAGTACATGAATCAATATCTTTTGTTTTCAAAACACCTTTAAGGAGTCTTCGAGCTGATTTTATTTCCTCGACAATATAAATATCCGTTGACGCTATTATCGGGACGAGATGTATCAGGCTTACATAGTTGCCTTCATGCAGTGTGTTGGGAATTAAGAATAACTTACCTGCCATAGTGTTGCAAAGCTAATCAAAATCCGACCTCGTAGGTTGGTTGGCGGCGGCGAAGCCGCCGCCAACCCTATAAAATCTACATTTAATTTTAAAATAAATACCAACCTACGAGGTGGTTTAGTTATTTTGCATCTATATGAAATTACCTTTGTCTTATTTTAACAACGAAAATGTCGTTTTTTTGGCTAAAGACTTATTAGGTAAAACTCTTTATTCCAACATCAATAACCAACTCACCGCTGGAATTATTACAGAAACAGAAGCTTATTGCCAGTCGGAAAAGGGATGCCATGCTTATAACGGTAAACGGACTGCACGTACCAATATCATGTTTGAACAAGGTGGTTATGCTTATATTTATCTTTGTTACGGCATGCATTATTTATTCAATATAGTAACGGGTAAAAAGGATGTGGCACAAGCCGTATTAATCAGAGCGATACATCCTACAATCGGCATATCAGTCATGCTTGAGCGCAGGCATCAAACTAAATTAAATAAGAATTTATGCAATGGTCCTGCCAAAGTGGCTCAAGCGCTAGGCTTGACTAAATCACAAAATGAGACGCTACTGCAAGAGCAAACCATTTGGTTGGAAGAAAATGATTATCCGCTAAGTGACGGCTTA
>CAZPBT010000208.1:0-5551 GCA_964584555.1 uncultured Chitinophagales bacterium | reverse complement strand
TACAATTATTTCTTTAATATACGCTTGCGAATACGACTAGGCGAAACTGGTGTAACGCCGATAAATGATGCAATATGTTGCAAGGGTAGTCGATTGAGTAAATCAGGTGTTTCGTGAATTAATCGAAGATATCTTTCTTCTGGTGTGTCTAATAAATAAGAAGTGATGCGCAGTTGCAAAAATGCCATATAATGTTCTAAGATAATTCTGCCTACTTTTTCAAATTTCTGGCTTTTATCGTACAAACTTTCCAAATCCTTGTAATCAATTATAAACACATCACTGTCTTCTAATGCTTGTATAGTTTGTGTGCAAGGCTGTTTTAAGATATTGCATTCAAAACTGCCTATCATATCATTTTCAAAAGCAAACAAACAAGTAATTTCTGTTTCATTTTTTAAATAAAAGAAACGGAAACCGCCTTTTAAAATAAATGCAATCTTAGTATTGATTTGATTTGCCGTAATAAAGTTTTCTCCTTTTTTGAATGATTTCAATTGACCGAACTGTATTAAAGTAGACCATTCTTTCGCAGAAAGGAAATTGATGTTATAGTGCCCCAGCACTCTCTGAGCCGAAGGTAAGGCCTGTAGCAAATCCATTGCTTAAATATACAAATTCCGAAAGGCTGGCAATATTAATTTATCAGTCATTTTCTTAACAAACGGCAATTCTGTTTATCTTTAAAAAAAAAACAAAATGACATCTAAAGCAGCAACTGTAGAGCAATACTTGAACGAGATAGTCGATCCGGATAAAAAAATCATGGCGGAAAAGCTCAGAACAACCATTTTAAAGCATCTTCCTAAAGGATTTAAAGAATGTATGAACTATGGTATGATTGGCTATGTAGTGCCTCACAGTTTATATCCAAAGGGCTATCATTGCACACCCGAATTGCCATTGCCTTTTATGAGTATTGGTGTGCAAAAAAACTCTGTCAACTATTATCACATGGGTATTTACATGAAACAAGAGCTGTTGGACTGGTTCGTAAATGAATATCACAAAAATTACAAAGCCAAATTAGATATGGGCAAAAGCTGTATGCGTTTTAAGAAAGAAGGAAATATCCCATACGCTCTCATCGGCGAATTGGTAAAAAAACTCAGTACAGACGAATATATTCAATTGTATGAGTCCATATTAACCAAAAAGAAATAACAGAAAATCAGCGGTTGCGGTTCGGATTTTTAAAAGAAGTATTTGGAACTGGCGGAGGTTGTATGTTTGCTGTAAACAACTCTTGCAAAAACAAATAAGCAGCAAACAAATCTTGTGCAGAAGTAATTTTCACACAGGGGTGTAAGTATAATAATACGCGCTTCCATCTATTTTCTTCCAGTACCTCATCAAAATCGATATCATCTTCAAACTGGTATTTATGAACAGTAATTCCGCTCAATAGCAATTGCATTTTTTCGGGATGAAATTCCAGAATATAGTAAACGCCTTTGATCTGAAAATTGCGAATTAACAAATGCTTTACACCTTTCACACAGTCAGATTGCGGATACATGCCTCCCATATAAAAATAAGGATAAAAACATTCATCATAAGCAATACCCAACTCATCTAGCCATACTTTGGCATGATTTAATTGTTGTTCAAAATAATCGTTTACCTTAATGCGCGTGTCTTTTTTGCTAAAACTCATCCAGCGCTTACTATACCAGTCATAATAGTCAAATACATCAGACAAGCGAAGCTTATAATTGAATTTAGATGGTTCATAAGCAACATAGCCGGGATAATAATATTTATAGCCTTCTGTTTTTGCAAATTCAATTTCGAGCAGCATGGTGTACATGCCAATGCTGTATGCTGCATAGTCAGGATGAAAAATACCCAGAATACTGGCCATGCTTACCTGCCCTTTGTCAAAGATAGAATAGCCGATCAGTTGATTGTTCCGGTAAATATTTATCTCGTAGGTTTCAAAAAGATTTTTGTTGAAATGGTCAAACATATAAGCAGACAAACTGGGCGAAGTGTTGCTGCTGAATCGTTTGCGATGCATTTGATACAACTTTCCTTTTTCTTCAGTAATACAAAAGGGCTTGATATTCCAGCTAAAGAGCCGGTTGTTTTTTTGCAAGAGTTTATTCAGTCGTTTAGGCAATATGTGCTTTGCCAATCTTATGCGAATGTGCAGTGTGTTTAATATCTGGTTATCATAATACAACACCCGGGTTCGCAATAAATAATTTCCGGTGCGAAAATATCCGGATGCCAGATAGCGATCTAAGGTATGCTGTTTTATTTCTTTTCCCGGAAAATGATATTCTAATGGCAATAACACGGCTTAAAATTAATGGGAAATAACAGAGATACCTAATAATAATTTTTATTATTTTTTGATATGCTTAATTTTGTCAGATACTCTCTATCTTCACGTTAATAATGACAAAAAAACTGCTCTTTCTGACGCCTGCGCTTCCATATCCGCCCGTTAGTGGCGGAGTGATTAAATCTAATAAAACCGTTCGTTTTTTAGCAGAGCACTGTTCCGTTTCCGTTGCATGTTTTTTGAAAAATGATGACAACCTATACCGGGATGAATTTCTTCGAAGCCTGAATCTCGAAAACGATTACATGGAAGAATTAAATATTCCCCGTTCAGCAAAAAATTTAATCCTCTCTAATCTAAAAGGCATTCCGCTTAATTTGTATCGTAATGCATCCGCATCATTTGCTAAAAAAATAAAAGCGTGGATTCATGATTTTGATGTTGTTTTTTGCGATCACTATGTCATGTTTCAATATATTCCTGATGATTTTCGTGGCAAAATAGTGTTACACGAACACAATTGCGAATATCTGATTTGGCAAAGGTATGCAGATGTAGAGCCCCGGTTTTTCAAACGCTTAGCTTTATTAAATCAAGCATGGCGCATTAAAAACTATGAAAGGCAAATTTGTAATCGTTCCGATGCAATTTTGGCTGCACCTAATGACACAGATGAACTAGTGAAAATAGGTGCTGATCGAAGTAAGTTTTTTGAAACCTATCATCTTGGTGATGATGCTACTTTAGCATTGCCCAGTTTAAAATTTGATTATACAGAAAAAGCATTATTGTATATCGGCACCTTAAGCTGGGAAGCCAATATTGACGGTTTGTTGTGGTTTTACAGAGAAGTGTGGAAAAGGCTGGTAGCACAAGAGCCCGACTTGAAACTTTATATTATTGGCAAACATGCCGACAAGCGTTTGCTTGCATTGCAAGCATTAGATGCCCGAATTATTTTGACTGGTTTTGTAGAAGATCTCGAACCTTATTTTCAAAAATGCAGGGTATTTATCACGCCGTTGCGGTTTGGAAGCGGCATTAAAGTAAAAGTAGTAAACAGCTTGTATCGTGGCATTCCATGCGTTACTACCACTATTGGTGTCGAAGGATTAAAAGTTACCGATGGCAAAGATATCTTAGTCAGAGATAACCCACGGCAACAGGCAGATGCGATTATTGAACTTTTACATAATAAAGCACAATGGGAATCTATCAGTACAAATGCCCGTATACTGGCAAAAGAATTTTATACTTGGGAAGCTGTTTTGGAAAACATCCAAAAAGCTGTTGAGGCCTAATTTTTTACAACAAAATTACCACTGACTGTATAATGCGGCTGTCCGGAAATATTGTTATTGTTTACATTTATCACACCCTGATAAATTCGGGTACTGGTATCTCTTTGTGTAATGGAAATACTGCCCTGAGTAAGCGGATATCTGACATGACCTGAAGTTTGTTTCTTGCTGAATACAAATAAACCATTAGGCAAGTTAGGGATATAAACACCCACCGTATCTTTAAGTGTAGCAAAGGTTATTGAATCTTGTGTGGTGTAGTCTGTTCCTGAGACCAAGAGCACACTATTGACTACGGTATCAGCATATATTTTCAAATGCAGCGAATAACTTGTATCTCCTGAAACATCAAGATTAATGGTTGACATGCCGGAAGTATCTACGATTTGGTTGCCTGTCGGGTTGGGAATTTCTTTATTACCTACAGAACACGAACTGATTCCTGCGAACGTAATACATATCGCTATAAAAATATATACAAAACTATTCTTCATTTTACTAAACAAAAATAAGCTAATTTCTTAAAGTTCGGGCATTTTTATTCACTTTTGTAGTGCATGCTCACTCATTCCATCTATCAGATTTATCCGCGTTCATTTTATGATGCAAATGGAGATGGTATGGGTGATATAAATGGCATTATCCAAAAGCTGGATTATATTTCAGATTTGGGATTTGAAACCATCTGGATTTCTCCATTTTTTGCTTCTCCCCAAAGAGATTTCGGCTATGATATTTCCGATTATTTTTCAATTGCTCCAGAATACGGAACGATGCGGGATGCAGAACAATTAATTGATGAAGTACATCAAAGAGGAATGAAAATTATGTTCGATATGGTGCTCAATCATACTTCTGACGAACATGCGTGGTTTAGAGAGTCGGCATCATCGCGAGACAATGCTAAAGCCGACTGGTATATCTGGCGAGATAAACCGAATAACTGGAAAAGCATCATCGGCCCGAGTGGATGGCATTATTGCGATAGCAGAAAGCAATATTATTATGCTTCATTCTTGCCTTTTCAGCCCGATTTAAATTACCATAACAAGGAAGTAAAACAACAAATGTGGGAAGTTTGTCGGTTTTGGTTGTCAAAAGGAGTCGATGGTTTCAGGCTCGATATTTTTAATTGTATAATCAAAGACAAACAGTTTAGGGATAATCCGTTTTCATTGTTCCATATTATTCCCAGTGAAGAATATCCGGGAGGAAATTTTCAGCTGAGAAAGTATTCAGTAAATCAACCTGAAAACTTTGAGCTGGCAAAAGAACTGCGCAAGGTAGCTGATGAATTTTCACCACCAAGAATTCTGCTGGGCGAGGTCTTTGGCACTCAGGAAACAATTAGCCGATATCTTGGCAATAATGATGGCTTACATCTTATTTTCTCGTTTGATATTTTGTTTTTTAAGTTTAAGGCATCGTTCTTTAAAAACATATTACTGCAGTACGAACAAAATTTTCCGCATCCCAAAATGCCAACTGTCGTATTCAGCAATCATGACCAATGGCGCAGCCAGAGACGACTGAATAATGATTTGGAAAAAGCAAAGCTGATAGCCGTATTGCAAATGACTATTCGAGCTGTACCTGTAATTTATTATGGTGAAGAAATCGGCATGACGAATGCACGCATTCCATTAAAACAAGCAAAAGATAGTCTTGCAAAAACATATAGCCTACTGCCTGATTTTTTGGTAAATATGCTCCCTGTTGCCATAAACAGAGATAATTGCAGGACACCTATGCAATGGAATAATGGAAAGCATGCGGGTTTTTCGAGTGCAGAAAAGATATGGCTGCCTGTGAATGCAAATTATACGGAACGAAATGTAGCAAGTATGCAAACCGACAAAGATTCGTTATTATCAGTTTATAAAAAACTGTTGTTTTTGCGTAAAAATGAAAATGCACTTTTACTTGGAAATATGTCCCGGTTGGATATTTTGGATAAATC
>CAZPBT010000207.1:0-5641 GCA_964584555.1 uncultured Chitinophagales bacterium | reverse complement strand
GTATTAGCCACCCCCAGCCCCTCATCGAGGGGAGTTTACGGTGTGCATGTTTGTAACTGTTTCCTTTTTTTGGGAACTAATTGAGTTGGTTCTGCCTCGTATGTGATACTTTTGTATTTGGTTGAGTTTGGGTATTACCCAGCCCGTCCGAGAGGGGAGTTTACGGTGTGCATGTTTATAACTGTTTCCATTTTAGGGAACTTGCTATTTTTTATGCCACGTAGTGGCAATACCTTTATAAAAAAACATGCGCCATGAAAAATGAGCCACGTAGTGGCGATACCTTTTTATTTGGTTGAGTTTGGATATTGACCCACCCCTGCCCTTTGTAGTTGGCTGGTGATAACACCAGCCAAGGGCGGGCGAGGGTGCAAGCAAAAAAAGTTGTTGGTGACGCTTGCCTACATTAAGCTAAAGTCCAACGGTAACGGGGCGAGGTATAGTTAGACTATCTTATACTACAAATCACTAAAATCGTCTACTATTGCTATATTAATTTTATTTATTATAGCATATTTTTTTAAACAGTCTATAATTGTATATAAGTCAGGTTTAATTATACTTTTTATTAAAACTTTTTTATTATTTGATTTACCTAATAAATATATAGTAAAGTATAAACCACCTCTTTGGGTTGCATGATGTTTGACAAGAAATTTTAATTCACGATCCTCTATATTAAAAATAATACCGTTAATTATAATTTCTTTATAACCATATAATATTAAACTACTTATATTTACATGTACATAACCTGATAGACGATCTCGATTGTATGGAATAATAAATACTGCTACTATAATTATACTATATATGTATATATATTTATTATCTTTAATATAAAACTCTGCTAAAAATAATGTAAATAATAATAGCAATGCAGACTCTATCCAATTGAAGTATATTCTCTTCTTTTTATAGAAGATAGAGAAATAATTATGATTGCTTTTTATTTCAAGTTCCCCTTTCCAAATATAACGAAATAAAATTATACCAGTTAACTTTACTATTGAATATACCATAATAAGTACGATTGATAGAGCCACATAGTTTACGTTTATCATCTCCTTTCTTTATTTAGTTATTTAGGATTATTCCACGCATAAGATAGCTGTTTTTTCCCTGCCGACTACTCTAACTTAAAATACAATATCCTTTTGTTTAAAAATCAATTGTCTGTTTCATATATAAAATTACATATTTTTCATTTAAGATAAAATATTTTATATTTACTATTTGCTGTTCTACAAACGCAACTGTCTAATTAAAGAACACGGAATACGCAGATGTTGCTGATTTTCATCCGTGTTTATCTGTCCTATACATTTTGTTTAATTTGAAAAATCAAAGCAATAAGCTCCCTATTTTGAAAATGCAAAAATTTAAAAATTCAACCACAAATTTCATATTTATATTTTACCTGACTGTACTTTTAATAAAGTCTTGTATCTTTCTCCCTGACAAAGCATGAGGATATTTTTTCCCATAAAAACTAAGAACGCAACTGAGTTCAGGAATAAGTTGCTTTATTTATCTGAGGAATTGGAGTATTTCTGCTTTTTAGACAGCAACAATTATCCCAACTATCCTTATTCTACTTTCGGTTCTTTGTTTGCTATAGATGCAGCTGCCGTAGTTACTGCTAATAAAAATTGTCTTGATGCATTTGCTGACTTCCAAACACAACATAAGGACTGGCTTTTTGGCTATTTGTCTTACGATTTAAAAAATGAGATAGAACCTACTTTGGTTTCTGAAAAACAGGATGCGGTGCAGCATCCTTTACTTCATTTTTTCGTGCCGAAATATCTGGTTAAAATAGAAAAAAATAAAATCGAAGTTGGCGTATATGGCAATGACGATATCGAAATTAAACATAACCTGGAACAATTTTATACGTTATTAGAAACACCAGCATCTTCATACGACATACCACTTTCGACATACCACATACCACAAATCCAACAACGTTTTTCCAAACAGGATTATCTGAATACTGTCGAAAAAATAAAAGCGCATATCCTCCGCGGCGATATTTATGAAATGAATCTGTGTCAGGAGTTTTATGCAGAAAATACAACGATTCATCCATTAGCCGTATTCAATAAACTCAATACTCTTTCTAAAGCTCCGTTTACTTCTTTCTTTAAAAATCAGGAAAATTACTTGCTCTGTGCATCGCCTGAAAGATTTCTAAAACGGCTAAAAAACAAACTGATTTCTCAGCCCATTAAAGGCACTCGCAAGCGAGGCAAAACAAAAACGGAAGACAATAAAATAAAACAAGATTTATTTTTTAATGAAAAAGAACGCAGTGAAAATGTGATGATCGTTGATTTGGTGCGCAATGATTTTTCTCGTATTGCTCTGGATAATACAGTTGATGTAGAAGAATTGTTCGGCATTTATTCTTTTGAACAAGTGCATCAGCTTATCTCAACCGTAACCTGCGAAATCGAATCACACACATCGTTTATTGAAATAATCAAAGCTGTATTTCCGATGGGCAGTATGACCGGTGCACCCAAAATTTCGGCAATGAAAATTATTGAAGCGTTAGAAAAAACTAAACGGGGTTTGTTTTCCGGTTGTGTAGGTTATATTACACCCAATGGCCATTTCGATTTTAATGTGGTCATAAGGAGTATCTTATACCATGCTTCTAAAAAATATATCTCCATACAAACAGGCAGTGCCATCACGATTGACTGCGATGCCGAACAGGAATATGAAGAATGTCTGCTGAAGGGTAAAGCTATGTTTGAAGCCTTGCAATGATCAGTGGGGCAATTTATCTTTCACTACACCATAACAAAAGGTGCCTAAAACTGCTGCTGCCCACACAATAATAAATGCAAAAAAACCACCGCCGATTAAGATAAAAATGGGTCCGGGACATGCTCCCACCAATGCCCATCCCAAGCCGAATAAAATACCACCCAATATGCTCGCCCAATACGTTTTGGGTTTGGGTTCTATGATAATTGGTTCATCATCCGAAGATTTTAATGCACTTCGTTTAATGAACTGAACGATTAAAATGCCGAGTATCACGGCACTGCCTATGATGCCATACATGTGAAACGACTCGAAACGGAACATCTCATAAATGCGAAACCAGGAGATAACCTGCGCTTTTGCCAACACGATACCGAAAAATATACCGAGTAATAAAAATTTGAGATTCTTCATGGTGTTAAAATAAGTGTGGGATGATTAAAAAAGTCATGATTAATCCGCCAATAAAGAAACCGATAACTGCTACTAAAGACGGCAATTGCAAATCGGATAAACCGGAAATGGCATGTCCCGAAGTGCAGCCGTTTGCCCAGCGTGTACCAAAGCCGATTAAAAATCCGCCTACAATAAAAATGGCTATGTTTTTCAACGTGAAGGTTTGGAAAATTTCTGTGGGTTCAAAAGATTGATTAGCCTGTATATGCAGTTGCTGCAAAGCATTGGCTGTTTTTTCAGAAACGATAACCGGAGCTCCGGCATCCAAAAAATGAAAAGCGATAAATCCGCCGATTATACTTCCGGCTAAATACAACAATAACCAAGTTTCTTCTTTCCAGTTGTAGTTGAAAAAACTGGAGAATTTACCTGCTCCTAATGCCGCACATGTTGTTTTTAATCCCGTGGAAACACCAAAGCGCTGTCCGAAATACAACAACAAAAATAAATTGAGTGCAATGAGCGGGCCTGCTAAGTACCATGCCCATGGTTGAAATAAAAATGCTTGCATTTGCAACTGATTTTTGAACACTAAAAATAAGATTGTAATGTTAATGCAATGCTTTGTAAATGTTATAAGTATTGGTAACCACGATGAGTATCCCAACAAGCCGCAAGAGTATTTTGGGCTGAATAAATTTGATGATATAAGCACCAATGGGAGCAGCTATAACACCACCGATAATCAAACCCAAAATAATTTTCCAAGAATCAATACCCACCAGAAAAATAAAAACACCTGTAGAAGTAAAGGTGATAAAAAACTCTGCCGTGTTCACGGTGCCGATAACTTCTTTTGGTGAGTTGCCTTTGTCAATCAAATTGGACGTAACAATCGGTCCCCAGCCACCGCCACCGATAACATCAAAAAATGCACCGATAAAACCTAAATATGGCGCATATTTCAAGGCTGTATTTTTGAACTCAAATTGTCGGAAGCTTTTAATCAATATCCAAATACCTAGCAATAATAAGTAGGCAGAGATAAAAGGTTTTACCGCTTTCCCGTCGATATATTTTGAAATTAAGACAGCTGCGATAATTGCAGAAATCACACCTGAAATGACCAATCTGAAAAACAGTTTCTTGTCAATATTTTTCATGGCAATATGCGATAATCCGGAAACGCCTGTAGTAAATACCTCTGACGTATGTACGCTGGCGGTTACCAATTTTTGTGGAATGCCCAAACTTTGCAACAGTGTAGAACAACTGACGCCATAAGCCATTCCTAATGCTCCGTCAATGATTTGCGCCACGAAACCTGCAAGACAAAACAAGAAGAATTCTTTATCCAAAGAAAATGAAGATAGTGGACTGGGATACGTAGTGAAGATTTTCCAAACAAGAAATGCAATTAAGCTGACTTTCAGCAACAGGATTAAACCTGCAATATGCTTTAAATTTATTTTTTCCATAATTAATTGTTTTTATCTGTTGACTTATGCTTTTTATGAATCGTAAAATTGTTTATGAAAGTTGCCCTGAATATGTGTCTGTTATACATTTTATTACCGCTATTTATTTGCTGCAGCCAAAAAATATAACTTAGTTCCATGCCGGTATTTTTAGTAAAATTATATTGTATGGCGGAAGAAACCCTGTTTTGATCAAATAGGTTATTACCTATAATTTTCCCTGCATTTAGCATAATTTCGTCTGTCAGTTTTACTCTCAATTCTTTTTCGTCTTTTTTAAACGGAATAAATTCTAACCCGAGTTGATACCTGAATCGACATGTTTTGTTGTAACCGTCAATTATTTCAGTATATGCTGAATTTGTTTTTTGTTGAAACCTGCCTTCTACTTTATAACGATGATTAATTCCAAACCATCCGTTTATTTTTTGCTTAGCACTAATTTCCAGGTAAGGTCTATATTCGGAGGCAATTAAACTGCTAGTATTTGTTGCATCATTACTAGCATTTCCGAAATAAGCAAAACCCACACCCACAAACCATTTAGACTTAAATTCCTTCCCGGCTACCGCTCTTACGTAAAACTGTTGATGTTTTACTTCGGGTTCTACGAAAAATCGCTCTTCAACCTCTGATTTAATTTTAAATTGTTTTGGTAAGTCTAAGTTAAGTTGGTATCTAAACCACAACGCACCTTGCTTTAAATGCGTTTTTTGAGCAAAAACATTTATTAAACCCAAAAAGAAAAAAAATGAGAGTGTGAGATAACTTCGAATCATACAAAATATTTTTGCAAATCTATATAATCTACATAAAATATAGACTATAGGTTATAGTGATAATAATTTAATAACATAGTCCGATTTTAAGACCATAAAATTTTAAATTATTATATATCCTATATAATACGAGTCAGTAATAAGAATAATGGAACCTAAGTGTTGGAATTATTTTTTCTTTTTAGGTTTGATATGCACGTTGTCGTATTC
>CAZPBT010000206.1:0-5652 GCA_964584555.1 uncultured Chitinophagales bacterium | reverse complement strand
AGGAAAAATGAGAAATCAACTATTTTTTTACCTTATTTTTCTTAAGCCGAACTCAGGTTAAAATTATGAATTCCAAAATGCAATGACAGAAATACTTAATAATGCCAGCAGGAAACCGATTATTTTATTTCGGTTAAAATGTTCTCTGAACAAAACGATACCAAATACTGCTGACAGCATAACAATACCCAAGTTGTTTACCGGAAATAATATGGATGGTGTCCATCCTGTAAATTTAAGTGCTTTTAGCAGAAAAAATAAAGAAAAATAATTGGGAATACCGAGTACGATTCCGCCAAGTACATTTTTCCATTGATACATTTCTTTTTTAAATCCGAATAAAATAAAACCGGATAAAAATGCACCTAAAAATACGGCAATGGTAACAATGTGATCGAAACCGGGAGGCGTATAATTGCGCTGAATAAAATTAAATACCGAATCAGTGATACCACTTCCTACAAAGATAATTAAAGGTAAAAATGAAATCTTTGCAGTCTTGCTCTCGCCCGAATAGGTAATTAATATCACCGCAGCTATGGCTAACAGAATACCCAAAATTTTGTTGGGCGTTAAGGCGTCTCCATAAAACAATACAGCAACAATAACCGGAATAATAAACGAAAGTTTAAAAGCAATTGTTGTACTCGCAACTCCCGCTTCAATAGTAGACTTCCCCACTATCCGGAAAACCAAAATAAAACCCAATCCGAGAAGTAAACAAATCCACCAGCCATTCCATGAAGGAACTTGTTTGAGCATAGATTTATCATCCATGGCAATAAGACCTGTAATAACACAAACCAGATAATTAAACACAATGCCATATTCTGTTTTGATTTTCCATTTATCGAATAGTCGTAAAATTACCACTAATGAGGTAGAACACAGGATGCTGAGGAGTAGGTAAATCATAATAAAAAGAGTCCCAAAGTTAGAATAGTTTTTTTATTTTAGGTTAATACAGATAAAATTTTAAAGGGATTCAGTTGTCTTCAGTTAGAAATATATGATTGCAGATTGAATTTTTATTGCTATTTTTAAAATTATAATCTAAATTATGAAGAATTTTATTTTAATCATCTTGCTTATTAGTTTTATGGCTCCCGGATGCAGGCAACTGATTAAAAAACAGCATCAGTCAGTTGAAAATGAAATTGATTCAGTACAAACAGTTTCTGAAAACAACATACAAAATCCAGTAACAGTAAGTACAATTATTAAAAATAAGAATGACTTAATTGGATTTTGGGTTGGTTATTTCAGAAATGCAAATGAAAATGATGATAAAGCGGTATATGCTGATGAGGCCTTGAGTTGGACTCGCGAAAACAAGATTAATATCTCAATAGATGAAATTTCTGAAAACAAAGTAAAAGGACATAGTGTCGTAGCCGGAAATAATCGTCCTTTTGTAGGTACGTGTAATGAAGAAAATAATATTTACTCTTTCAATGTGTCTGAACCGGGAGATAATAAATATGATGGCAGATTTTCATTTTCCATCAAAAAGAATGATTCCTTGCTAATTGGTACGTGGAAGTCTTATAAAGCAATTGATATTCAAGAGCGAAAGTATGAATTAACAAAAAAAATATTCAACTACAATCCTAATCAGATGCTGGAAAGATCGCGTGAATATGGAAATTGGGAAAAACGCAAAAGTGTAAAGATTGATGATAAGGAATATGAAGAGTTTTATGAGGAATTTTCAGCCGCTACAGGAAAAATTTATCAGATAAACGCATCTAAAAACCTACTAACAAAAAAAGAAGTAGAAAATCTGAAAAAAGGTGATTTGCTTATAATCAGAAACACCATTTATGCACGACATGGCTACTCATTTAAAAACAGACCCTTACGTGTATTTTTTGATGCGCAAGAATGGTATATTCCTGTCCATACAGATATTAAATCTGACCTTACCGAAATAGAAAAGAAAAACATTGAACTTTTATTGAGATATGAAAAAAATGCGAAAGAGTATTACGATACTTTCGGTCGTGGTTAGTATCCTGTCTGCCTGCAATAGCAAAAATGTTACTTTTCAAGAAGAAGCTATTATTAAAAATAAACATTCTTATGAAATGAATATAAACACATCTACTGTATCAAAAGATGATACTGTTAATATTCCACCCTCATTTTGTAAAGTGAATTTAGACAGTTTGAAAATGATAAATAAAATGGTCTATGCCACAACTGAAAATTTCACTAAACAAAAGCTATATCCATGTGCTTCTTGTTATTTAAGAAATGAAGTTGCAGTTGCCTTATATGCAGCACAACTTGAAGCCAGGAAGATGGGTTATTCTTTGGTGATTTTTGATTGCTACCGGCCCTATCCGATTCAGAAAAAAATGTTTGAATTAGTTAATAATCCTGATTATGTAGCTCATCCCGGAAAAGGTTCCAAGCATAATAAAGGTTGTGCAGTAGATGTAAGTCTTGCACAGGCAGATGGCAAGATGCTGGATATGGGAACAGAATTTGATGATTTCACGGAAGCTGCACATTATGCTAATTCTGCAATTAACAGTACGGAACGTTCGAATAGAAAACGCTTAAGAGACATTATGACCAATGCAGGTTTTATGCCTTATGAAAAAGAGTGGTGGCACTTCAACTATGCTGATAGAAATTACAAAACAGAAGATTTTATTTGGACATGCCCATAAACAAAAGTAAGATATCAAGCTTTATTTTGCCTGTTCTGACTTATGGAACATTGATGTTTTTTATCTATCTAATGGTATTAATTACAATGCAATATATCCCCATCAATTTTAATGTAGCATTCTTAATTTCCAAACAAGAAGAAATCAAATCGGCACATTACCGAATCGCATTTTTTACACATGTTTATTCAGCTATTTTTGTTTTGTTTTTTGGCATGTTTCAGTTTTCGGAATATATACGAAAAAGATGCAGTCGCATACATCTGATTTTTGGAAAGTTATATGTAGGCATTCTATTGTTTTTTGCAGCACCATCCGGATTTATAATCGGATGGTATGGCAATGGCGGGTTGTCGTCTATAATTTCGTTTTGTTTGCTCGCTTTGCTGTGGTTTTATTTTACGCTAATGGCATATATCAGTATCAGAAAAAGACAATTTCAAAAACATGAAAATTATATGATACTTAGCTATGCGCTCACCCTTTCTGCTGTAAGTCTGAGGTTGTTTAAAATGATTATTGTAAACTCGCTTGCGCTACCACCTATGGATACCTACAGAATTGTAGTATGGTTAGGTTGGATATTTAATTTAGCTGTCGCTTTATTGATAATAGCCTTTAATAGAAATAAAAAGAGACTTAATAATCGAAATGGCTTATGAGAAGTTTTTTGCAGGAATATAATTGATCACTACGTCTCCCTCAAACTTCATAATCTCTGCAATCTTTCCTTGTATTGCAGGTGCACTTATTTTATCGTGTAATGCTGACTGTAAATTCTTGTTGGAATAATACACAAATGCTTCGTCCCAAAGCTGTTCTCTAATAAAAGAGTTTAAAATCTGCGCACCTCCTTCCACCAGCACTGAGCTAATTTGTTTTTCATACAAAAGGCGCATCAATGAAGACAGATTTTCAGAATCATTTTTGGAAATAAATATTGTTGGCGATGCTTCATTGAAAACTGCATAATTTTCCGGGATTCCATCCGGACTGCCCAACACGATTCTCAACGGATTTTTGCCATTTGCAAAGCGAACCGTCAAGCTGGGATTATCATTATAAACGGTATTTTTTCCAACTAAAATAGCCTGATGTGTCGTGCGCAACTGATGCAAAAAATAACGCGATTCCACATTGCTGATGGCAATTTTTTCGCCTTTAGCACCCAAGTATCCATCAGCAGATTGTGCCCATTTCAGGGTAATATAAGGACGCATATATCGATGATAATGCAAAAAATGCTTAATCAGGTTTTCGCCTTCTTCTATAAGTATGTCTGTTACAACTTCTACACCATGTTGCCTTAACTTTTCGATACCGCTGCCGTTTACTTTTTCAAAAATATCCTGAACAGAAATGACAACTCTCGGGATATTGTGTTGTAAAATCAAATTGACACAAGGCGGAGTTTTTCCATAATGCGAACAAGGTTCTAAACTGACATACAAAGTTGATTGTGCTATCAAATGCTTATCTGTTTCCTTTACGCTGTTGATACAGTTTACTTCTGCATGTGCTTTCCCAAATTCCTGATGATAGCCTTCACCGATTATCCTGTCATTATACACCAGCACGGCACCAACTTTGGGGTTGGGTGTCACATAACTCTCGCCCATGGCTGCCAGTTGGAAGCAACGCTGCATATACTGCTCGTCCGGTGTGGATTTTTTTTCGTTCACGAATTGCGGATAATTTCTAATTTCACAAAAATACAAAATTGAACGTACTCCAATACAGGCAAATCTTACAGCAAATACTTGATGAAGAATTTGATGAACGGGAATCTCTTTCATTGTTTAAGTATGTAATGGAAGAATATTTTCAAACTCGTTTCTTGGATTTGCAAAAAATGAACCTGCAAGATGACGACTTAGAAAACTTAAACACTATTTTTGAAAAAGTATGCAAACATTATCCTGTTCAATACATTTTCGGTGAAGCTGATTTTTATGGCATGCGTTTCAACGTAAATGAACATGTATTGATTCCCCGTCCCGAAACAGAAGAATTAGTGCAATTAATTTTAAACGATTCTTCATCAACAAGAGAAAAAAAGCAAGTTCTGGATATCGGCACAGGAAGTGGCTGTATTGCTATTGCTTTAAAGAAACTGCATCCTGTATTTGAACTTACCGCAATTGATATTTCTAAAGAAGCACTGGATATTGCAGTAAGAAATGCACAGATAAATGATGCGGAAATCACATTCAGGCAGGAAGATATTTTGCATCCCTCAATCTGGTTGCTTGAAAAAAAATGGGATCTCATTGTTTCTAATCCTCCTTATATTCCCTATCGCGAACAAGATAAAATGTCAGCATCTGCCATTCAGCATGAGCCTGCTATTGCTTTATTTGTAGAAAACGATAATGCATTGTTATTTTACGATTTCATAGCAAAATATGCCCAGTCTAACTTAAACCCTAATGGAGCAGTTTATTTTGAATTGAATGAATACAATGCCCATGATGTAGCTCAGTTGTTGTCTGAAAAATATCATTTTGAAACTGAAATAATAAAAGATATATCGGGTAAAAACAGAATGCTGAAAGGAATACCTTATATTTGAAACCTTGAACAGTTTAAAAAAAATATTCTATCTAAAATTATCCTTAACCTTGGTTGAGCGTATTCAGTTATTCATACAGTTTGCACTGCTGAAAATAAAAGTTCGTTTTTTCAATCAACCCAATAAGGTAATAAGTATGCGTATAGGTACATTTAAACTACATGCCTACGACTATGAAACTGCTCAGTATTTACTGGAAGAAGTATGGCTGAATGAAGATTACTATTTTAATGTTTCACAGAAACAACCCATCATTTTTGATTGCGGAGCGAATATCGGAGTATCGGTACTTTATTTTAAAGCACTATATCCTGAGAGTACCATAATAGCATTTGAACCCAATCCCAATTTATTTGCTTTACTGAAAAAAAATGTGCTGCATAATCAACTGAAAGACGTATA
>CAZPBT010000205.1:0-5654 GCA_964584555.1 uncultured Chitinophagales bacterium | reverse complement strand
AATTGTAAGGGACATCCGTAATATTTGTTCAATCCAAATTCTCTGACTTGCACCACGATATAGTCTAGTTTTTTCACTGCTTTTGGTACACAAGCAATAATTCCTTTTGAACTTACCGTTTGACCGGGCTTGTAATTATTTTTCATTAATTGAGATGTTTGTCCGAAATATTGTGCCATCAATTCCGGATTTGCAGGCTGTGTGCTATTGTATATCGAACCGAACGATAACTTGTACTGGTAAGTATAAACTTTAGCTGGTGTTTCGTTGGAAAAGAGTTTAAATCCTGAGAACAACAAATCAATGTCGTCTAGTTTTACCATAGCAGAGCTCGTATTGGTAGCTGTAACATCCAGCTCCAGTAATTCATAATTCTTGCGCTCGCTGATTGTATCCGGAATAGTAACATTTACTCCCGGTGGAATAGGAAAACGCTTGGATTGAGCAAATTTAATTTTCATGCCATTGATTAAATTAATCTCATTGGGCGTTTCTTGATACGTATAAATATTAGTAGATGTTGTGATGTTTGCCAACTCTACTACTTCTTTTTTAGGAGCAGGTTTCACCGGAGCTGGTGGCGGGGTGTTTTTCTTATTATCATTTCCGGCCAGGAGCAGCGATCCAAATACTGCCGTAATAGTAAATACAATAAAAAGACGTTTCATAAAGCAATTTTTAGTGTAATAATAAAGATACGCTCTTTTATAACAAAAAGTGTGCCTTTGTTGATTGAAACTTATGATTTATAAATCTATTTCTCCACCAGATGATCTGAATAATCTGAAGCTGATTACGTATGATTGATTTTGCTGTGATGACGGCTATAACCAAAATAAATTACAAAACCGATAATTAACCATACTAAAAGCCGAATCCAGTTCTGCCAACCTAAGCCAAATATCATAAATCCACATACAAGAACGCCTAGGATTGGAACAACCGGAACTAGAGGGGTTCTGAATGGACGTATAGCATCCGGATTGTTTTTTCGCATGATAATTACACCAATTGAAACTAAGATAAACGCAAATAAAGTACCTATACTGGTCATATCACCTACAATATCACCGGGGACAAAGGCCGCAAATAAACCTACCAAACCAAACAATAATCCCGTAGCTTTAGCCGGGGTTTTATATACGGGATGGATTTCAGAAAATTGTTTTGGCAATAATCCGTCTCGGCTCATAGAGTAAAATACACGGGATTGTCCTAATAGCATTACCAATATCACAGATGAAAATCCGGCAATAATAGCGATAGTTATCAAATTACTAAACCACTGGTAACCTGTCATATATTTAGAAATTGCATAAGCAACAGCAGCTTCATGACCCGGACCTGTAACACTAAAGTCTTTATATGGAGCAATGCCTGTAAGCACATAAGAGAATAAGATATACAATACTGTACAAAAAGCCAAAGAACCTAAAATGCCGATAGGCATTCCTTTTTGTGGATTTTTAGCTTCTTGTGCTGCCGTGGAAACTGCATCAAACCCGACATAAGCAAAGAATACAATGCCTGCACCTCGCAATATTCCACTCCATCCAAATGCTCCGGATTCTCCGGTATTAGGCGGTATAATCACTGCATGATTTTCGGGACGAATGAAATGCCATCCTAATCCGATAAATACCAAAACAATTATCACCTTTACAATTACAATAATAGAATTAAATGAAGCCGATTCTTTTACACCACGAATTAATATTAATGTCAATACGCCTAAAATAAAAACAGCCGGCAAGTTTATGATGCCATGTTCTCCTGTAATAGGCGACGTTTGAAATGGGGAATGGCAAAACCCGTAAGGGATACTAAATCCAAAAAATGCTTCACAAATTTTATTTAAATATTCAGACCAGGCGATTGCAACTGTTGCAGCACCTAATGCATATTCTAAAATTAAATCCCAACCTATTATCCATGCAACAAACTCTCCCAATGTAGCATATGAGTAGGTGTAGGCACTTCCGGCCACAGGAATCATGGTGGCAAATTCAACATAACATAATCCTGCAAATGCACAGCCTATTCCGGCTATAATATAAGAAATCATTACTCCGGGACCGGCGTGGTTTCCTGCAGCAGCGGCAGTACGAACAAATATACCTGCTCCTATTATTGCACCAACTCCGAGCGCAAATAATGCTGATGAGCCTAGTGTGCGCTTCAACTGATGTTCACCTGAGTCAGTTGCATCACTCAAGATTCTGCTTAGTGGTTTTTTTACAAAAAGATTACTCATATTCACTTGGTTAGGGTGGAAAGATAAGTAAATTTTAAAAATAAATTACCAAAGCGTTACCAAGTTTTTGGTATTAGCGTATTAATTTGTCAATTAACATAAGTGCGATAAATTGACCAAATACGCCGGTAAGAAACCCGGAATAAACTTCTCTGCCCGTGTGGGCTTGCAACAGCAACCTCGACGTAGCAACCAGACCACTCAGAATTATCATAAAAATGAAAAAATATGCTAAGTCGCTCTGGGAGTAAAAGATCCATAAAAATACGGTAAGCGTTGCCCCTGTTATAGCCGCCATGTGCAAACTGAGTTTATGAAAAACATTGATAACAAACGCCAGCATTAATGTAGATATAGAACCCAGCATAAACAAACGCAGAAACATAGGGTATCCCGTTTTACGCATCATCAGATAGGTCCAGATATAGAGTACAATACAGATGATAAACGGAATTATGCGTTGTTTACTGTCGGGCATTTCCAAACTTTCCAGAAATCCGAGTTTTTTCATCATCAAAATGGCAATTACCGGAAAAAGAAAAGTATATAAAAATACAGGCAAAATGGGAGATATTTTTCCAAATCGCTGTTGCACATCAGCAAATTGAGGCTGGTTGGTTGTATATAACAAGACCGTCATCCATGTTACTATTAATAACGGATGAAACAGATAAGAAACAATTTTGGCTAAAATTTTCATCCTTTCAAAGATAGGGATTTTTAAATTTTGCATCTCTCTTTTCAATATTTATATGCCATTATTTCCATTATCTTTGCGCCAATGTTTTTGAAGAAAAACATCTTATTGATTTTATTGTTTTGTTTGGGAAAAATTTTTGCCCAGCCGCCAAGCTATGCCTATTGGCAACCTGTTGTCATTCAACCTTATGCCATCCAACAATTATTTCCGGATACAATCACGCTGACAGAAAAACAAATTTATTCGGATAAAGGTGTTGTAACGCTTAAAGAATACAGTTCAACAGATAAAATAAACCATCAGTTTTATGCGGTTTATGCCCGCACCTTTTCGACTAAAAAAGAGGCAAAATCTGTTTTGAAAGATGAAATAAAACGATATGCTATACAGTATGGTATGTATCCAAGTGAGGTAACACAAAAAGACAGTACAGAACAATCGTTTACACAAATTGAACTCTTGACGAACAAGCAAAAGATAGTCGTGCAATTCAGAGAGCTAAATAAGGTATTATATGTACAGCGTGTCGAGCAGAATTTGGCTGATTTTTCAAATAAAGATGCTCAATATTTCTTTAAAGGATTTAGTACTTCTTCTGTAGAAAAACCAATAGCACAACCAAGCATCACTACTCCTGTTTTTGTAAATGAAAATGTTAAGACTGAAACTCAAAATTTTATTATCTATTTCCCGGTATCACCGGAATATATACGCCATTATATTAAAAATGATTCCGGCAAAGATTATACAGTAGAAAGTTATGTGACGAATGACAATAAAAGCGGGTTGGGCTATCAATTGATTATTCGTACTTACGATAAGCAAATGACACAACCGGAAACTTGGCTGAAAAATGCTGTTTCAGCTTTTACTACAGAGCATAAAATAAGCACCGTTTCAGAAAATGCACTGCAAACGGCAAACACCACTTTTAGCAAAGAATATATTTTCCAGACTAAAAAACAAGCCTACAAAATACGCTATCTGTTATCTGGGAATACCTTGTATCAATTATGTATATCGGGCAAAATGAAGACAATCAACAAAAAAAACAATACCGCTTTTTTTGAACAGTTTAGTTTAAAGAATAAGCAATAAAATTTAAAATGGACAGCAATCAATTGCTTTTTTTATATCGGGATGATGAACGGATAAAAAAGCTGAAACAAGAAATCTCTAAGCCGCAATCCCGAGTATTGCTCGGTGGTGTATTGGGTGCCGCGCAAAGTTTTATCGCTTCTTCTCTTTTTCTTACTACAGAATTTACCCAGGTCTTCGTTTGTAATGATGCCGACTCAGCGCAATACTTGCAAAATGATTTACAAAATCTGTTGGATAAAAAAGAGATATTATTTCTTCCCTCTTCGTACAAAAAATCGTTCAGCTTTGCAGAGCAAAGCAACAATAATATTTTATTGCGCGCTCAAACACTGAATGCCTTGCTGAATGCCAAAAAAGGTGGCGAGTTATTAGTTACCTATCCCGAAGCCTTGCAGGAATTATTAGTGCGCAAAGAAACGCTGCAAAAAAATACGCTTCATCTTAAAACAGGTGAAAAAGCGGATATCGATTTTTTGCTGGATGTATTATTGGAATACGGTTTTGAACGTACCGATTTTGTCTATGAACCCGGTGAATTTTCCATCCGTGGGGGCATTATAGACGTGTTTTCATTTGGCAATGAGCTGCCTTACCGCATCGAGTTGTTTGATGATGAAGTAGAAAGTATGCGCACCTTTGATCCGGAAAGTCAATTGTCGGAGCGCAAGATTTCGGAACTCACCATCATTCCGAATATTCAGAATCATTTTGTACAAGAACTGCAATCTTCCTTGTTTGAGTTTTTGCCCGAGCATACTATTTTTTGGATGGAAGACATGCAACTCTTCAAGGAACTTATCGAAAAACAAGAGCAAAGAGCCTTAGAAGAATATGAGCAATTAGCCAAAAGCAAAACCAAAGAACATCCGTTTTTAAACAAACAATTCAACCAGCTTTTTTTACACAGCAGCGACTTAGTAGCTCAACTATTCCAATATCGGATTATAACACAATCACCCCTTGATTCCCATCTTTTAAAGGATGGGAATGATAGCAGTCTGTTGCAATTAGACATTCGTCCGCAGCCTTCCTTCGGTAGAAATTTTGATCTACTCATTCAGGATATTCAGGCTTTGCAAAAAGAAAAATATCAGGTGTTTCTATGCTCTGAAAATGCCCGACAATTAGAGCGTTTTCAACATATCTTTCAGGATAAACAAGCTCAAATTTCTTTTCATCCCATCTATCAGGCATTCACCTCAGGTTTTATCGACAAAGATCTGAAAATTGCCCTTTATACCGATCATCAAATTTTTGAGCGTTATCATAAATACAAAACAAAATCCGGATTTAACCGCAATAAAGCCTTATCAATACGGCATCTTAAAGACCTTAATCCGGGCGATTTTGTAACACATATCGACCATGGCGTAGGCATATTTTCGGGTTTGCAGAAACTCACCATCAACGGCAAAGAACAGGAAATGGTGCGCTTGATTTATAAGGATGAAGATGTGTTGTATGTCAACATCAACTCTTTGCATAAAATAGCCAAATACACCGGTAAAGAAGGGCATGCACCCAAGATTAATAAATTGGGCAGTGATGTTTGGACAAATCTTAAAAACAAGACTAAAAAGAAAGTAAAAGATATTGCCG
>CAZPBT010000204.1:0-5664 GCA_964584555.1 uncultured Chitinophagales bacterium | reverse complement strand
TATTCTTATCTTTCTTGTATTGTTTAATCGTAAAAAACTGATAACTCATTCCGATATACAGGTTATTCCAGAAATTACCGGACAGCCAAAACTGAATATTACCAATTTTGTTTGTCGTATAGAAATTGGTAGTGGTATTTCTGTTTACCCATACCGGAGCTGAATCCAAAACGGGATAATAACTGTCATTAAAACGATCTCTTTCGGTAATAATCGGTGAGATATATCCATAATCCATACCTATCATGAAGCGCACTCTGGAAAAATCGTATTTTATTTTTTTAGGTTTGCTTGTCTGCTGTACAACTAAAGAAGAATCTTGTGCCATGACAACATGAAAAGCAGAAACAAGTAATAATCCTAAAAAAAATCTCATTGGGATAAAAATAAAAAATCCCGACGAATAAGTCGGGATTTTTTTCTGTTTCGTCTTTATTATTCTTTTATAAACTTCGACTGGTATTTAATACCAGCATCCGTATTTTGCATATTAATAATATATAATCCTTTTGCATAATCGGTTGCAGAAATGGTAATGGTATTGATTCCTGCTTTCATCTGATAAGTATTATCCAACATTAATTGACCGATTGTATTGAATATTGAAAGTACAGCATTTTGATCTTTACTTGCCTGATAGACAATATTAACTTCCCCTTTTGTCGGATTTGGATAAATATTTACTATTCCTTCTGTACCAGCAACTTTATCAACTTTTATCAATATTTTATCTGAATAGTCATACGTGCCGTCAATATCTATCATTTTTAGTCTGTAATAATTATTTCCAATTACCGGATTATTATCAATAAGCTGATAGGTACGAGGTGTTGTACTGTTACCTGCTGCAGGTTTTTCGCCTATATAGCTAAAGCTGAATCCGTCTGTTGATTTTTCTACTTCAAATTTAGACGTATTTATTTCTGAAGATGTAATCCAATCCAAGACATTGGCATTGCCGTCGTTATATCCGGTGAATGAGGTGAGTTCGACAGGTAAAACTTGAGTTGGTGGAGTCGTGGATTTCACAAGTATTATTTGACCAGACGAAGCACAAGATGAAGTATTTTCATCGCTGATGATTTGCACTACATATTGACTACATGCGGATAAAATATAGGTTTGATTAAAGTTTGTTGCTGTAGTACCACCAGTTACACTTTCAAAAACTGCACAGTTAACAACAATATAATCATATTGCCCCAGAGGTGCTGCACAAGGCGTATTATCCAAGAACATTGACATGGCAGTAGCACCACAACCTAAATCAGTTACTGAAAAAATTAATTGTACAGTATCAACAGGCGTACCGTCACAATCAGTAGAAAATGTAAAGTAATTTACCGAATTATTACTGCCCGGTAAACAATCATAATATTGTGGGGTGAGTGTTGTTCCATTTGTATTCATATTCCAGCATTGTGGTTGGTTGTAACTCAAAGAGTTTGCACCACAAACTGTTTTTGCAGGACAATCAACAGAAAGACAATAACCAAATGCATTATTTGAGGATGAAGCAGGAGCATTTTCATCAAATACTTGAAGATATAAGGTTTCACCGGGATATGCAGCCAATGTAAAGTCAACATCAGATCCTAAGCCTCCATCATCACAATTAATTTGCTGTAAAGTACTTCCACAACCACCTGTAGCGCGATAGATTGCAATATGTTCATGGGAGTTATTGGTTAAGGAACCTACAGGATATTCGTCATTACCTTGTACCCGAATACCTGTTGCATCTAACGGAACGGTAAACTTAAACCAATAGTCATTACAATTCATTTCTCCGTTACATCCTATGGCAGTGGCAGTACGAGTTGCATTGTCAATATTTGGTGATACAGAAGTATTAATACTGTATGTATTTGTATAATACTGATTGTCGTTGGTACAAGGTCCTTGAGCGGCAGTCCGTATATATTGTGTTACATCTATCGCACCGCATGGTTCGTCGTTGACAGGTGGTGTTGGAGCAGTATTCAAGTTAGTTAAATTAAAGTTCCATGTCCCTCTGTCAGTTGTTGCATCATTTCCGTCAAAACGTAAATAGTATGTTCTTCCCGGAGCTAAACATCTTAAATCCCATGTCGTGCTTACAGAAGTTAAGGTGGAAGTATTATCTTCCCGAACCAGCCCTGTAAATCCATTAGTTGCACAATTATATCCTACAGGAGCTAAATACAAATCTGCATTCAATGACAATAATACAGAACTATATGAAGAAGTATTAAGCCTTACTTCACCGGAAGCCGGTGCTGTAAAGGTGTACCACAATGTTTCATCATATGCACTTCCATCGGCCGGAGTTTGTGGAGATGGGGAAATATTAAGTTCTCCCGTTTGTGTCGTTGCACAGCGATTATCAGCTGTTTGGTTCACTCCATTTACTGCTACAGTTGGTGCAGTACAAATATTATCTGCATTATTTGTTGTACCTGCAGTAAATTGCACACTGACATTAAAATTATTACCTACATCACCTCCGCCAATTGCATCCCAGCCTTGTACTTGTACATAATAGGTTTTGCCTTCTTCAATTTCCCAACATTCCAAAGCCAGCGATTCATCATTTGTAACACTATTTAGAGATGATGAAGATTTTATTTCAGTTAGTGAAGAGAAGTTAGTAGAAGGGCAAGTAGTTCCGTCCTGACGATATACAACAATTGACCCGTTTATAGCATCAGCACCTACATTGGTAACATTAACCGTATATGTACCATCTGTGCTGCTTGCTGTAAATTTATACCACAGTGTATGGTCATAATTCGGGTCGGTAATATCATTGTAATTTCCGTTTACATTAGGCTCACTCACTTCCTGCGTTGCGCAACGGTTGTCTTGAGCCGTTGCAGTTACAGTAGCTGAGGTCGTAAATGTACCTATATTGCCTTGAGCAGCTGTTGCGCCAATACCACATATATTGTCATTCACCTGACCTGCATGTACAGCTGTTGTCAATTGTATATTAAAATTACCTACATCGTTAGAACCCAGTAAATCATTTCCATCTACTTGGATATAGTATCTTTTTGCAGGATCTAAACATGGCCAGGTTTCAACCACCTGATCTGTAGTTCCTATCGTATTTAATGCTAATCCCGTGCCGGAGGCAATTTCCCGCAGTTGAGTCCATACTGGAATATCAGCTGGAGTACCTGAGCAAGTAATTGTTGCCGTAGCAGTTTTTTCATACAAGACATAATTGATGCCGCCATTAATACCTGAAGTTGGTTCTAAAGTCATTGTTACATCCTGTGCAGATGATGGAACAAATGTAAACCAAACGGTTTCATCATAATCGTTAGATTCAACATCATCTCCTGAGCCACTAATATTTGAAGAGGTATTCGGCTCACCCGTTTCTTCCCAAGCGCATTTGTTTGTTCTTCCCAATACCGCTGTTGGTAAAGTTAAGTTTTCAGCATTACAGATTAAATCGTTACCAGGACCGGGGTTTCCACTTCCGTCATCTGATACAGTAACGATGAAGTTTCCTTGATCGGTTGAAATATCATTTCCATCTACTTGAATCCAATATTTGGTATTTGGTAATAAACAAGTATATGTATTAGATACAGAAGAATTATTTAACGTATTATCGGCAGAACTACCTTCTTGAATAAGCTTACCGGAAGGTGCACTTGTAACTCTAAAAAATGGAGCATTTCCGTCGTTATAATAGATTCTGAAATTTGGTCTGAATACTTCACTCGTAACAGCCGGATCATCTGCCACATTTACTGTAATAACTCCCGGTTTACTTGGCGTAGTAAAGTAATACCAAACCGTTTCATCTTCATTACTGTTATTATGATCAGTAGCATCAACTCCACAATAGTCTCCGTATTCCCCTGTTTCGCAAGTTGCACAACGGTTATGCCCTGAAACTGTTAACGAACCACCTGCTGTAAGTAGACCGTCAAGTGGAGCAACATTATCTACAGGCAATGCATTTATCAGATAATCATTTGAAGGACGACCCGTACCTGTGCCTAAATCACGAACTTTCAAGTCATAATAGAAATTATCTGTAAAGGTAGGCACTGTTATTCCAAATAAACTCGCATCTGCACCATCAATCTGTATAAAATAAGTTGAATTAGGAGTAACACAAGGCAGCGTAACCTTAGCAGAGTCAATAGTTACACTTCCTAATAATGTAGCAAAACCCATATTGGTAGCCAAGTCAGCCATACTTGAAAATGGAGTTGCAGAACACGGAACTGAACCAGCATTACCAGTAGGTATATATTTGTAAATGGTGATAACCGGAACGGCATTAAAACCACCTACACCTAACAAAGAATGACATACTGCCTGTATTGCACCCGGATTAGCACTTGTTGTAAACTTATACCACATCGTTTCATCATATTCCGGTTCATTTTGAACAGCACCCTGTGTCGTATTCGGTTCACCTATTTGTTGTGTTGCACAAATGTTATTTTGATTTAACAATTGCAATGCACCTCCTGAAGCCAGAGTACCCATATTGGAAGCTCCACAAATATCGTCATTGGTTTGGAAGTTAATATTGATTGCACTCATGGACACAGAAATATCAAACTCACCCTGATCATCTCCAAATAATGGACATGTAGACGTACCCAAAACACGCAAGAAATAGCGAGTATTTGCACGAGGACAAGTAATTTTTATTTCTTCTTCTCTAGGGGCTAAAACATTAAATACCTTACCTTCTCCTACTCTCACCAGAGGAGCAAATTCAGTAGCAGATAATGTTTGAGAATTGCAATTAGCCACATTAAAAGTTCCGTCATATTCATATAAATCCAAATCCGGATCAAAGCATGTTCCACTAGGATTGGTAATTCTGATAGTTATATCTCCCGGGCTTGGACCGGTGTTAAACGTATACCATACCGTTGGGTCACTTCCGGTATTAAATGGATTCAAATCCCATCCGTTAGCCTCAGGTTCATTTTGCTGAGATGTTGCACAACGGTTATTATGGTGGAAATTAATCGTTTCACCCGGATGTAAGAATGTATTTTGATTAAGCGGGTTATAAGCACCCGATGCATTATATATATTATGTGACTGACAGAAATTATCATTTCCACCCGGTTGAGTAGTAGCTGGAGAAGTATAAGTTACATTGCTTGCATAAGTCGGGTCTGCTGCAAGTGTAGTGATGCGAACTTTAAATTGTCCGGTCTCACAATCTGTTCCTGTTAATAGCGGACCACAAGAAGAGGCATTTTTATCTCCATCTACTTGTAACCAATAAGTTCGTCCAGGTACTAAGCAAGAAACCGTCATTTGCTCATCCATTAAAGTAGTTAACACTCCCGGATCATAATCATCCTGAATTTCAAAACCATTTGATTGAATTTGCCAGCAATTTTGAGTAGGAATATCATATAATGCCAATCCTAAATCAATCGGATCAACAGAACCATCATTAATGGCTTCAATTTTTACTTTACCCGATGATGGAGCAACAAATTTGAACCATAAAGTATGTTCAACATTAAAATTGAAAAGCATACCGGAAATATTTCTTGCAATTTTACCCGGTCCTTCATAAGACTGATCAACAGTAGCACATTCATTGTTAAATGGAATTGGTGTAGTATAAACCGCATTAATTACATTCGACATGGTACCCATATTGTATGCGTTACAGATAGAGTC
>CAZPBT010000203.1:0-5777 GCA_964584555.1 uncultured Chitinophagales bacterium | reverse complement strand
ACAAAGCCCCGTAGGGGCAACATCATAATAAAAAATGAAAACCACTACCACACAGCCCCGTAGGGGCGTAATATTCACAAACAATCAATGACAAATACCTTCTCCAAAATATATATTCATCTTGTCTTTTCGGTTAAAGGACGACAAAATCTGATACAAAAACATTGGAAAGAAGAATTGCACAAATACATCTGTGGCATAGTAAAGGGCAAAGAACAAAAAGTATATGCCATCGGTGGCATTTCAGATCACGTACATATACTGGTGAGTATAAAACCCTAATAATTATTTCAGATTTAGTAAGAGATATTAAATCAAATTCCTCAAAATGGATGAATGAAAAAGGATTTGTAAAAGGAAAATTTCAATGGCAAGGAGGTTTTGGCGCATTCTCCTATGCACAATCGCAATTAGATACTTTGATTGCGTATATCAACAACCAAGAACAACACCATCAGCAAAAATCATTTAAAACAGAATATCTTGACCTGCTGCAAAAATTTGATATTATATATGATGAAAATTATTTGTTTGAATGGATTGAATAATGCCAATTATTATTTCGCTATTATTATTTCGCCCCGATGGGGCGTTAATATGAAAATCCCCCGTAGGGGCAACATCACTTAAACATGCAGAATGCCCCTATACTTGTTACACACCTAAATCCATCTATTTTTTCTCATTCACTTTCTGCCAAATCATCATCTGGTTGGAATAGATTTTGGCAAAGCCTTTAACATCTTCGCCTGTCCAGGCTTTGTTCATCTCGCCATAAGCGCCAAAGGCATTGTTCATCAAATCAAAATCCGATGCTATCCCCTGCAGTTCAAATCTGTAAGGTTTAAGTTTGATAAAAACTTTACCGCTCACACTTCCTTGTGTGCTTTGCAAAAATGCTTCCAAATCGCGCATCAGCGGCTCATAAAACAAGCCCTCGTGCAGATTGCTGCCATATACATTGCTGAGCTGGTCTTTCCAAAATAATTGTTGTTTGGTCAATGTATGCTTTTCCAACAGGTGGTGCGCTTTTATCAAAATCAAAGGGGCTGCCGCCTCAAAGCCTACTCTGCCTTTTATGCCGATAATGGTATCGCCTACATGGATATCTCTGCCGATGGCATAGGCAGCTGCCTGTTTATTTAGTTGTAAAATTAATTCCGTTGGATGTGCATAGTTTATCCCATTTAAGGCTACAGGCTCACCATTTTTGAATTCAATCTCGATGTCTTCTTCCTCTTGTTTTTGCAGTGGAGAAGGATAGGCTGTTTCGGGTAAAGCATGGCGGGAAGTCAGTGTTTCTTTGCCGCCTACGCTCGTGCCCCAGATGCCTTGATTGATGGAGTAAGCCGCCTTTTTTGCATCGATATGAAAACCATGTTTATGCAGATATTCAATTTCTTCTTCTCTCGATAATTGATTGTCGCGGATGGGTGTGATAATTTGTGCCTCGGGCATCACGATATTAAATACCATATCAAAACGCACTTGGTCGTTGCCGGCTCCGGTGCTGCCGTGTGCAATGTATTCCGCGCCTATTTCTTTGGCATACTCTGCCACAGCGATAGCCTGAAAAACACGCTCTGCTGAGACAGAAAGCGGATAGGTATTGTTTTTTAAGACGTTTCCAAACAGCAAGTATTTCAGGCATCGGTCGTAATAGTCTTTCACTACATTTTTTACGGTGAATGCACTTACGCCTAATTCTTTAGCCCGTTGCTCGATTGTTTGTAATTCTTCTTCTGAGAAACCTCCGGTGTTTACAGTTAAAGCATAAACATCCAAGCCTTTTTCTGCTGATAAATATTTGGCGCAGTAGGAAGTATCTAATCCTCCGCTGTATGCTAATACTACTTTTGATTTCATGTAATCTCTTTTTGACAATTTTATAAAAACCCTGCTTTTTTTAAGCTTATTTTCAAATGTAGAATAAATAAAATAAAATCAGTTTAACTTGATGTAAAATCACAAGTTATTAACCTATTCGTTATATAAACAAAAGAGAAGACCGAATTAATTAATTACTGGCAAAGTCGCTGATTCAGCTTTAAAACAACAAAATCTTATACATATATTAAATTTAGTATTTATTTTGGGTATGAATAAACCACCCCCTTTAATTCCCCCTCCTAATTTTAGGAGGGGGTAGGGGGAGGTAAACTATTAATAAATTTAAATATATAGAATATGTTGTATTTATATTGAGCGCTTTTTAGACATAGACAAACCACCCCCTTTAATACCCCCTCCTTTTTTTAGGAGGGGGTAGGGGGAGGTCAACTATTTCAAACTTCTTGAGTCTTTTGGCTTAACTTAACGATATTGAGTGATTAAGCCTAAAATAAAGTATTATTTCTGATACAGCTTTGTATATTTGTGTGATGAAAAAAATAGAGCTGGAGGTATTGAGTATCACGCAGGGATTTACCCAGCATCACTCTTATGCCGTTGTTCTGAATGAAGTAAAGGGCAAACGCAGACTGCCTATTGTCATTGGTGCTTATGAGGCGCAGGCCATAGCTGTTATGATAGAGCAGATCCCACCTGTGCGCCCGCTAACGCATGATTTATTCAAAAATGTTCTCGATTCATTTTCTATTTTCATGAGTGAAGTCATCATCACCAACCTGATGGAAGGTGTTTTTTATTCTAAATTAGTTTGTATTTTCAACGGCGAAGAACATGAGATCGACTCTCGTACTTCTGATGCCATCGCACTGGCTTTGCGTTTTGGCGCACCGATATATATCTATGAAGACATTTTGGATCAGTCGGGAATTTTATTAGTGGAAGAAGAAACAAAAGAAGATATTTTTGAAGATGACGTAGAAGTTGCTTTAAGCGATATAAAATCACAAAAAGAAAAAACTGATTATAATATCTATACCAACAAAGAATTGGAAAAACTGATGAACGATGCCCTGCATGATGAAGATTATGAAAAGGCCGCAAAAATCCGCGATGAACTGAATAAAAGAAAATAAAATAGCCGCTCTATGAAGCGACTATTTTTTTAGGGTTTTATGTATCTAAACTTTTCTTAATACAAAGTTAGTTCCGTTTTACCCTTAATATCTTTGATTTTGGTCAAAAATATAAAAGTCTTACTTTAAATTACCAAATATCAATTTTTCGATATTTCTGACTTCTAAAAACTCATCTTTTACAGCTACTGCATTAGGGTGAGTATTGGTCGCATATACCTTCAAAATCAATCCGGATTGCTTTAGCTTTTCCAGTGCATGATTGATAAACAACCCATGTGTGGTAATGACATATATTTTTGATGCACCACACTTTTTATAAGCTTCAGCTGCTTTCAGCAAACTGCCTCCGGTGCGTATCATATCATCATAAATGATGACCGTTTTATCTTGCACTTCTGCCGAAATGCCGGTGAGTTGTGTTTCATCACCCGAAATTCTTTTCTTAAAAACAAAGGCAGCTCCTACGCCAATATCATTCGCCAATGATTCCACCCATTTGGCACGACCAGCATCGGTAGAAGCCATCACAAAATTACTGCCTCCGATTTCCAAGGCAATTTCTTTCACGATTTCTTTGCAATAAATATGTTTGGCTCTGCAATTGCTTTCAAAATAATAGGGCAAGCCTTCAGTATGTAAATCAAAAAGCAAAATCTCATTTTGCTCAGAAGTATCGGGAATAGAGGAAAACAATAAAGCTCTGGATTTGGCTTTTACAATTTCACCGGGCTTCACTGCACGCTCCATTGTACTATATCCGAAAAAGGGAATGACTAAACTCAATTTTTCAGCACCGTATTGTTCGCAGGCAAAAGCAATATCAAACAATTCCAACGTAGATAAATCATCTATCGTGCCGCCGATGATGATACAATGCTTGCCTTCTACATTAGATAAAATACGGTGGTATTGCTCACCATCGGGAAATGATTTTATTTCTATTAAACCGTCTTCCAAATCATGCCCGTACATTTTAAGCATATTGCTTTTCATATAATGATAAGACTGAACGGAAAACAAAATTTTCTTCATAGTATTCAGATTAATTGGTCAATACGATTGACTTTGCTGCGCAGCAAATGATCTGCAATAACTAAAGCTGCCATGGCAGAAACAATAGGAACGGCTCTAGGCAATACACAAGGATCATGTCTGCCTCTGCCTGTTACTTCTACAGCATTACCATCCTGATCCACACTTTCCTGCGCCTGCATGATGGTGGCTACAGGTTTGAAGGCTGCATTGAAATAAATATCCATGCCATTGCTTATGCCGCCTTGTATGCCTCCGCTATAATTTGTCTTTGTTTTAATTACACCATTGTCATTATAAAACAAATCATTGTGTTGGCTGCCACGCAAATGCAAGCCGGAAAAACCGCTGCCATACTCAAAGCCTTTGCAGGCGTTGATGCTGAGCATAGCCTTGCCCAAATCTGCATGTAGTCTGTCGAAAACGGGCTCACCTAATCCGGCGGGTACATTTTTTATTACACAAGAAACAATGCCGCCAATGGTGTCGCCATCTTTGCGCACCTCTTTGATGAGGTCTGTCATTTGCTCGGCTATTACACTATCCGGACATCTTACGATATTCGATTCTATGGCATTCAAATCCAGTTCGGTATAATTTTTTTGTACTTTGATTGTTCCCACTTGCGACACATAAGCAAAAACTTCGATACCGAATTGTGCCAATAATTGTTTGGCAATAGCCCCTGCGGCTACTCTGGCTGCGGTTTCGCGTGCAGAACTTCTTCCGCCGCCTCGATAATCGCGGAAGCCATATTTTGCGTGATAAGTGAAGTCGGCATGTGAAGGGCGAAAGCTGTCTTTGATATGCTCATAGTCTTTCGATTTTTGATCTTCATTTCTGATCAAGAGAGCAATGGGTGTGCCTTCGGTTTTGCCTTCAAAAATACCGGATAAAATCTCAAAAGTATCTGCTTCTTTGCGTTGGGTAACAATGGCAGACTGACCGGGTTTGCGCTTGTCCAACTCTGACTGGATGAATGCAGTATCTATAGTCAGTCCGGCAGGACAGCCGTCAATAACTACACCGATAGCTGCTCCATGGCTTTCGCCAAACGTAGCAATGCGAAACAACTCGCCGAAAACATTACCTGCCATACCTGCAAAAATACGATTAAATCATGAAATCGAAGATTCGGGAAAGGGACGAAAAATGAAAGAATACGTTAGTTGTTTTATTGGAATGTTTAATTCTATTTACTTCGTACACGGAGCATAATACTGGGAATAAGTTTTTCTTATTAATCTTCTTTCGTAAGCTGATCCAGATATTTGAGCATTTTCGGTATTCTGAATTCTCCTTTCATCAATCGGATATGTTGGACTACGTTATTCATATCAATATTGCCAATTACCGATACATACAAAGCCTGTTTACTTTCACCGCGATATACAGGATGGCAGACTTCATTTGTACGGATAAACGACTTTTTTGCTACTCCAATAATCGGCACTACGCTATGTAGTGCACTCCACAAATGCGCACCTAAACCATATTTTTTGTGGTTGTCAACATACACATGTCCATCTATAATAATTGCTTCTATTGAAGTGATATCAACTTGTTTGATTAGTTCCAATATGCAAGGCAATTCGCGTTTAAAAAATTGTCCTGACTGGTATTCTTCTACTTCATTGATGATAGCAGTAATTACTGATTGAGGATACTCATCATGCCAATTGAATAATACCCCAACAGCTTTTGCATAGGTTTCTTTGTAGTGTACATCAATGGCTAATATCATAATTCTTCTTCTGC
>CAZPBT010000202.1:1273-5830 GCA_964584555.1 uncultured Chitinophagales bacterium | reverse complement strand
ATGAAATTTTTAGTATGTATAAGTTTGGTTCCGGACACCACTACTAAGATTTCGTTTGTGGACAACGACACGAAGTTCAACAACGATAAAGTACAGTGGATTCTGAACCCTTATGACGAATGGTACGCTTTGGTGCGTGCACTGGAACTCAAAGAAGCAAACGGGGGTACAGTAACCGTTGTAAATGTAGGTCCGGCAGAAAATGATGCAGTCATTCGTAAAGCTTTGGCTATCGGTGCCGATGATGCCATACGCATTGATGCAGCCGGCGATCTGGATGCTTTTGCCATTGCATCTGACATTGCAGAAGTTGCCAAATCCGGTGCTTACGATATGATATTATTGGGAAAAGAAACGATTAGTAATAACGGTTCTAACTTAGGCGGCATGATTGCTGAATTAATGGACTTGCCTTTTATTTCTTATGCATCAAAGTTAGAAATGTCAGGCAATACAGCAACCATTGAGCGTGAAATTGAAGGCGGAAAAGAAATTTTGTCTGTTGATATTCCTTTTGTATTGTCAGCAGCTAAAGGAATGGCTGAAGCCCGTATTCCAAATATGAAGGGAATCATGGCGGCTAAGTCCAAACCTTTACAAGTAGTAACTCCTAAAGGAGTTGCGTCATTAACCACAACGGTAAAATATGAATTGCCTCCTGCAAAAGCAGCGTGCAAAATGATATCTCCCGATCACGTGGACGAGTTGGTACAATTATTACATAACGAAGCTAAAGTAATATAATATGTCAGTTTTATTTTTTATAGAAACAGCCAATGGCAAAGTAAAAAAGAACAGCTTTGAAGCTGCTTCGTATGCTGCACAAGTTGCCTCAAAATTAGGCACTGATGCAGTAGGAATTGCATTAGGTACTGCCAATGATGGCGAACTTGCAAATTTGGGCATCTACGGTGCTAAAAAAGTATTGCATGCTTCAAATAGTGCTTTTGATAATTTTGACTCCGGAGTATATGCCAAAGCCATAGCCGATGTCGCAGATAAAGCTGGCGCAGATGTGGTTATTCTCTCTATGAGTTTGACAGGTAAGGCTGTTGCTCCTCGTGTAGCAGTACGTTTAAATGCAGGCATTGTTTCCGGTGCCGTAAGCTTGCCGGATATGACTAACGGATTTGTAGTTAAAAGAGGAGCATTTTCGGGTAAAGCATTTGCTTTTGTAAATATTAACACACCTAAGAAAGTAGTATCTGTTACTCCAAATGCATTTGGTGCTGTAAAAGGAGAGGGGACAGCTACAGTTGAAGCGGTTGACTTTACACCGGCTGCATCCAGAATAACGGTTAAAGAAATCAGCCGACAAACAGGAGATATTGCTCCCTTACCTGAAGCTGAATTAGTAGTTTCTGCTGGTCGAGGTATGAAAGGACCTGAAAACTGGGGTATCATAGAAGATTTGGCTAAAGTATTGGGTGCTGCTACAGCTTGTTCACGTCCCGTAGCTGATGTTCACTGGCGTCCGCATTATGAACACGTAGGACAAACCGGTGTAGCTATACGTCCAAACTTGTATATAGCAATCGGTATTTCCGGAGCTATTCAGCATTTAGCAGGTGTAAACCAATCAAAATGCATAGTGGTTATCAATAAAGATCCGGAAGCACCATTCTTCAAAGCTGCAGACTATGGTATAGTTGGCGATGCATTTGAAGTTGTGCCTAAACTAACAGAAGCTATTAAAGCTTTCAAAGCCAGTCAGCATTAAGAACTTGAAAGCATAAGTCATGAGTTAAAAAAAGACTGATGAGACTTTAAAGTAAATAATAAAATTAGATTTTTTGCCGCCGCCCGAAGGGCGGCGGTTTTTTTATACGATTTTTTACAAAATATCGTTACTATTGAATGAAATTCATTTTAACTACTTTTATTCCATTTATTTGCATGCTGCTGGTATCATGTAAACCATCTGTATCAGAAGTATATAAACAAAACACTCATACAAACAGGGATACATTCTTATCTGAACTAAAAGAAGGGGATATCCTTTTTCATACTTCAACATCATCACAAAGCAGTGCCATTCAGTTAGCCACACATTCTGTTTATAGTCATTGTGGTCTGCTTTTTCATAGAAATGCGAATGATAAAAACTGGTATGTACTCGAAGCGGTACAACCAGTAAAATGGACACCATTGGATAATTGGATTGTTCGGGGAAAAGCAAAACATTTAGTAATTAAGCGTGCTGCTATTACAATAAAACAACAAGATGCAATAAAAAATGAAGCTTTGAAATTCTTAGGAAAAAATTATGATTATACATTTGAATGGTCAGATAACAATATATATTGTTCTGAATTGGTATGGAAAGCCTATTTCAATGCAACAGGAATAAAATTGGGCAATTTGCAGCCATTGTCTTCATTCGATTTAAAAAATAAACAAGTAAGCAAAAAATTAAAAGAACGCTATGGCGATAAAATCCCATACACGGAAAATGTTATTTCGCCAAATGCAATATTTACTTCCGATAAGCTAACAACTGTTTATTCGCAATAAAATATCAACTCTAATTACTTTTAATCAAACTAATCCCATTTAAAATTTCTGTATCTTAGCCATAATGAAATACCTGCTTACTCTGCTGTTTTTAGTGCTGTTTTTTATATGGAATACGGTTGCGCAAAATTTTTATAAGCATTATGAGATAGAAGTAGTGAAAAACAGCAGCATACTGCCTTATCCCTGGATGGGTGGATTGAATAATGCACAATTCGCCAATGCGGATGTCAACCATGACGGCAAAAAAGATATCGTTATTTATGATAATTACAACCGTCAGTTTTTTGTTTTTCTTTTAAAAACTGTTGGCTCTACAGCTTATACATTTGCACCTCAGTATGCAGCACAATTTCCGGATATCAGCAACTGGATGATTTTGAAAGACTATAACTGTGATGCCATACCGGATTTGTTTACCTATAACGGACTTTCTAATACTAAAGTATTTAAAGGCTATTACGATCATGATACTTTAAAATTCAGATTGCAACAAAATGGTTTTTTTTATAATAATGGCATTACAAATGTTTATGCGGTTGATGTCAGTAGACCAATTATAGAGGATATAAATAAAGACGGAGATTTGGATTTCATCAGCTTTGAAACATTTGGTACCTATCTTTATTACTATGAAAATCAACGGGTAGAAAAAAGTCTTCCATGTGATACATTTACGTTTAATCTGGTAGATCATTGCTGGGGAAATGTACGTGATACCTTTTCTGCCACCTATTCCATCCGCGATACTTGCATGGGCAAATTCCGCTTAGGCAGCCCCGATCAGATTTTGCATACCGGCTCGTTTATGGAGTCTGCCGATTTAGATAATAACGGAAAAGTAGATTTACTAATTGGGAATATAGGCATACAAAATATTACAGCTTTGTACAATATGGGCTCATTTTCTTATGCAAGTATTTTGAAACAAGATGCAAGATATCCTTCATACAATACTTCATTCAGTGCAACATCTATGGCAACACCAATGAAACTAGATGCAGACGGAGACGGAAGAAATGACCTGATTGTTTCCACATTTGATGTGGGCTCAAATAATTTCGATAATATTTACTGGTATAAAAATCTGTCTGCAGATTCATTTAATCTTTCCCTGCAAACCAAAAACTTCTTATTAACGGATATTATTGATAATGGTGAAAATTCAGCACCTTGTATTTTCGACTATAACGGTGATGGACTAAAAGACATTTTAATTGGCAATGGCGGATATAAAGACAATATTCATCCCATAAAATACACGTTAGAACTTTATAAAAACATTGGCTCTGATACACTGCCAAAATTTGAATTGGTAAATGCCGATTATCTGGATGTATCGACCTTTGGTGTAAGGGATTTGATGCCAAATGCGGGTGATATCGATAATGATGGCGATACGGACTTAATTGTAGGATTTAATACGGGAAATATATTATGGTGGGAAAATATGGCCGGCAATGGAAATGTATCGCTTTTTGTTTTTCGCGGATTGCTGAAAGACAATTTAGGAAATGACATAACAGTAGAACAGCAAGCTGCACCTTGTATTGTTGATGTAAATGGAGATGGCAACAATGATTTGCTTATCGGGGATAAAAACGGTCATATTTTTTATTATACAGGAAATAGTACGGGAGCAATAAATCTCAACTTGGTTACATCAACATATGGAAAAATAAGAACTAATAGTCTCTACAATAATTTTGGATATGCACAACCTACTGTTGCAGATATCAACCACGACGGTTTGATGGATTTGGTTGTAGGAAGTAATAATATTGGAATTAACTGGTATAACAATTACAGTTCTCATCAGCCGAACGATTCTTTTATACCTACGGGTATGTTGTTGGGTAATAAAATTTTGTCACGCAGTACTACTGCTATTGCTGATTTAGATAGTGATAACAAATTAGAAATATTAGTTGGTAATTACAATGGAGGCTTATGGTATTATTCTGAAAAAATCCCGATAATAACTGCTGTTAACTCAAATCCAACTCAGACATTACCATTCAATATTTTTCCAAATCCTGCCGG
>CAZPBT010000202.1:0-1173 GCA_964584555.1 uncultured Chitinophagales bacterium | reverse complement strand
TACACTGAATCATCAAATTTGATGTATTTTTACATAAAATACACAATATGAACTATTTAATTTTAGCACTTTCGGCATTAGTGCCAATGGCATTGGGCTTTGTATGGTATGGTCCGCTTTTCGGTAAAGCTTGGATAAAGGAAACTGGCTTATCTGAAGATGAACTTAAGGCAAATTTCAATCCCATAAAAGTATTTGGCTTAGCCTTACTTTTTTCATTTATGATAGCCTTTATGATGGAGCCTTTGGTCATTCATCAGTATGCGCTATTTCAACTTACCATGCATTTTCAAAATGACCCTGCAACAAAAGCAACACTTGCAGAATTGATGACAAAGTACGGTCATGAATTCCGCAATTTTCATCATGGGGTTTTACATGGAGCACTTGCAGCTGTATTCTTGATTTTTCCTGTTATTGCTACAAATGCTTTGTTTGAAAGAAAAAGCTGGAAATACATTTTTATCAATTCAGGTTTTTGGATAGTATCTTTTGCATTGATGGGCGGAATCATCTGTCAGTTCATAAAGTTTGACGGATTTTAGTCGTACCTTTGCGCATCATGTATCTCGAATTATATCCCGATAATATTGACATGCGCAAAATGAAACAAATTGTCGATTGCCTGCGCAATGGAGGTATAATCATTTATCCTACCGATACAGTGTATGGCTTAGGTTGTGATATTTATAACAGAGATGCAATTGAGAAAGTCTGTCGGCTGAAAAAAGTGAAACCCGAAAAAATGAACTTTTCTTTTGTATGTTATGACCTTAGCCATATCTCCGAATTTACTTTAAATCTGGACACTCCTACATACAAATTGATGCGGCGTTGTTTACCGGGACCATTTACATTTATCTTAAATGCAAATAATTCCATTCCCAAATTATTTAAGAATAATAAGCGGACTATCGGTATTCGTGTTCCTGATAATAATATTGCCCGCACAATTGTACACGAATTGGGCAACCCGATTTTGTCTACTTCCATCCACCACGAAGATGATATCATTGATTATATCACGGAAGCCTATTCAATTTATGAACGCTACGAACATACTGTAGATATCGTCATTGATGGCGGAACTGGCGGCATTGTACCATCTACGGTTATAGACTGCACACACGACGAGCCGGTCATTATTAGAGAAGGATTAGGCGTTTTGTGAAA
>CAZPBT010000201.1:0-5846 GCA_964584555.1 uncultured Chitinophagales bacterium | reverse complement strand
TCAACTTTGGGTTTCTCAGTATATATATCTAAGTTACAATAAAATGAATAACTTTAAAAAATTAAAATTTTTGTTTGTTTCAGTTGGTGAGGATACCAACCGATTGAGAAGTGTTTTCAATTCGGTTCGTGGTTGGCAGGTGATAACACCTGCCAACCACGAACCATTGCGTGTGACATCAGGTATTAGACCTTACAAGGTTTTAGAATTAACATGTTTACTGTCAGATGGAAACATATGACAGCATACGAAAGTAACTTTCCAAAAATTAATACGCTCTGGCAAATAACACTCTTTCCTTACTCGGATTTCCGGTTAAAATACATTTCCCGTCCTCTTGCGGGTTGTCCAAAGGAATACAGCGTATCGTAGCTTTTGTCAGTTCTTTTATTTTATCTTCAGTTTCGGCTGTGCCATCCCAGTGGGCTAAAATAAAGCCGGGCTTTTCATCCAGCAATTTTTGAAAAGTTTCAAAGTCATCCACTTTAGTAATATTTTCATCCCGGAAAGTTTTGGCTTTATTAAACATATTTTGCTGAATGTCTTCCAGTAATGATTTAATATTTTCGACAAAATTTTCTATTGGCAACTGAGATTTTTCCTTGGTATCTCTGCGGGCAATTTCAACCACACCATTGGCTAAATCGCGCGGACCGATAACCACTCGCACGGGCACACCTTTCAGTTCGTATTCGGCAAATTTAAAACCCGGACGCTTGGTTTCGTCATTATCTACAATTACACGAATACCGGCTGCGGTAAGTTGCGCTTTAAGCTCATTGGCTTTGACAATCATTTTTTCAGTTTCTTCTGCATTTTTTGACAGAAACGGTATCAATACCACTTGATGTGGAGCAATTTTAGGTGGTAATATCAATCCGTCATCATCAGAATGCGCCATTATCAAAGCCCCGATTAAGCGTGTGGAAACGCCCCAGGAGGTAGCCCAAACATATTCTTCTACATTTTCTTTGTTTACATATTTTACATCAAATGCCTTGGCAAAATTTTGACCTAAAAAATGAGAAGTGCCCGATTGCAATGCTTTCCCGTCTTGCATAAGTGCCTCTATGGTATACGTGTCCTCTGCTCCTGCAAATCGCTCACTTTCAGATTTTACGCCCCGAATAACCGGAAGTGCCATATAGTTTTCTACAAAATCGGCATAAACATTAATCATTTGTACGGTTTCTGCTTCAGCTTCCATTCTGGTGGCATGTGCCGTATGGCCTTCCTGCCATAAAAATTCTGCCGTACGCAAAAACAAACGGGTGCGCATTTCCCAGCGCACTACATTCGCCCACTGGTTGACAAGAATCGGCAAATCGCGATAAGATTGAATCCATTTTTTATAAGTATTCCAGATAATTGCTTCCGAGGTGGGACGAACCACTAATTCTTCTTCCAGCTTGGCTTCCGGATCCACAATCAGTTTGGATTTATCATCAGGAGATGATTTTAGACGATAATGTGTAACAACGGCACATTCTTTTGCAAAGCCTTCTGCATTTTTTTCTTCAGCTTCAAAAAGACTTTTGGGCACAAATAAAGGAAAATAAGCATTGACATGCCCTGTTTGCTTAAACTTGCTGTCGAGTACATCCCGCATGTTCTCCCAAAGGGTGAAACCATATGGTTTGATGACCATACAACCCCGCACGGCAGAATAATCAGCCAATCCGCTTTTCAATACTAAATCATTATACCATTCGGAATAATTTTCTGCTCTGCTTGTAATCTCTTTTGACATGATTTGAATTTTGTATTAATGTTGAATGTTAATTATTTACGTGTAAATGATAGTCTTGTAACTCTTATCTTTCTTTTGCACTAAAAATTAACATAAATTGGTATGTTTTTTGAAACTAAATGTTTATAATTTTGTTGTATCAAATATAGGGGATTAGAAATTTCCAAAATATTAAAAATGAATGTTATGAAAAATATAAATCGGGTTTTAAGTTTTGTGCTGGCATTATTTGCCATTACATCAGTTTTTGCTCAGGATGATGTATATGATGCGCCTCGGGTAAAAAAAGTAAAAGTTCAGCAAACTTCAGATGCGCCGTCTTATTCCGGTAGCACTTATGAAGAAAAAACCGCCCCCTACTATGGAGAAGAATCTTCAGATTATACAAGCACAAATCAGCGCAACAGCCAGTATGACTATGATGAAGATAACTATGCCATGACTTATTCAGAGCGCATACAGCGTTTTCATAACCCGGATGTGCGATTCAATCTGAGCTGGAATAATTGTATCAATAACTGGTACGATCCGTATTACAATTATAATAGTTATTCAGCTTCATCCTGGGGTTGGTATAATTCATTTACACCAAGCTGGTGGATGCCTTCTACTCAAATCATTATCATAAATCCGGGCTACTCTTCTTGGTGGAACAATTCGTGGAACAATCCCTACTATTCTTGGAATAGCTGGAGTTATGGTTACGGAAATAATTATTGGGGCAATTCATGGAATAGCTGGAACTCATGGAATTCATGGGGCTGGAACTCTCCGGTATGCGGAAATAATTGGGGATGGGGCAATAATTATTACAATAATTACAACCATTACGGATATAGCGGTTATAATAACAACTGGTATGATAATGGCAGTATTCATAATCCTAAAAACACAACTTACACTCCACGCCATACCACTTATAACAATACCAATAATCACAATTTCAACAATAATAATAACTCAGGTCAAAATACAAACGGATACACACAGCCTAATCAACCGTCTAACACGAATAATTCTTACAATAAACCCAATAAACAATGGGATGCACCTAAAAACCAGAACACGGGCAAACCGGATGTGTATCAAAATTCACCAAGAAACAATAATAATAACACGAACAACAATAATTGGAATAATTCACCTTCTAAAACGAATAATTCCAATAGTGGCAATAATGGATGGAATAACACACCATCTAATAATAATTCTAACAGTGGCTGGAATAGCAGTCCATCCAATAATAATTCCAATAGCAGCGGAGTAAAAACAGGAAGCCGCCCTAAATAAACTTAATGTCCATACAACCATGAAAAAAAATGTAGTCTTCCTCGGATTATTAATGAGTGTTGTTTGTCTTTTGCATGCTCAAACAGATATTGACGCCTTACGTTATTCATTAACAAACTTTCAGGGAACAGCACGTAATATCAGCGTAGGCAATACCATGTCAAGTGTAGGTGCAGATATCAGCAACGTACATACAAATCCTGCCGGCTTGGCAAAGTATTCAGCTACCGAGATTTCTGTAACGCCCGGTGTGTCTTTTTATAAATCTAACAGTGAATTTCTAAACAACAAGATTTCACAGAATAAGATAAAATTTCAGTTGGGTAGTGCAGGAATTGTATTTGGAAAGCGTAGTGCAGATGAAGAAAATAAAAAGAAATGGAGCAAACCTGCATTTGCCATTGATATCTCCAGGCTGTCTAATTATAATGAAAAATATTTCATGTCGGGCTATAATGCGGACAACAGCATTTTAAATGCTTATTGGGAAAAACTGAACGACAGATCCGTGATTACAGATTCCATGACAGCGGTTACCCAATATCCGTTTGATGCCAGTTTGGCTTTTGCATTAGGATTAATAACCATTGATACTTTGGGTAACACATATACGGCTACCAATAATGGAAATATGACACAATCTATCCAGATAAACCGCACGGGTGGCATGGATGAGGCGGCTATTGGCATTGCCAGTGAATACAAAGATAAATTAATGCTGGGACTTTCTTTGGGAATACCTTTTGTGAGTTACAGTGAAAATATGATTCTGACAGAAAAGGATGACAGTAATTATGCTGCGCATCTTACTTCATTTTCTGTAGAAAACAGATTAAAAACCACCGGAACAGGATTTAACCTGAAAGCCGGGGTAATTTATTCGCCAATCAGTAATCTGAAAATTGCATTATCGGTACAAACACCCGGATTGATATTCATGAAGGATAGATTTTATTCGCACATGGAAACAGATTATGACAGTTTAAGTGTGATTCTGACAGCAGATTCGCCTGATGGTGAATTTAAATACCGATACAGACAACCCTGGAAAATGGGCTTAGGCGTTTCTTATGTTCATAAATACGGATTCGTTGCAACAGAATACGAGTTGTCAGATGTTTCCAACTCCAAATTCAATTTCAAATCAAGCGCAGCTGCTGATATTGCCTACGAAAACTTTGTCAATTCAAACATAAAAAATAAATATGGACTGACTCACACCCTGAAAGTTGGAACAGAATTTAAGATACAAAAATTCAGAATCAGAGCAGGTTTCCAATACCGTTCTACTCCATTCGACAAAGCAGCCCAACCCACGGCATTTAAAACGTATGCACTTACTTATAGCGGAGGTTTGGGCTATAGAGGAAATCACTTCTTTGTAGATGCTACATTTGTACAAACTCAAACAAAAGAAATGTATATTCCTTATACGATAGACAGCAGTTTCTGGCTGAGTTCAGCTCCCGAAGCAAAACTTTCCATATCCAAGCCTGCAGTTTTTGTTACGTTGGGATATAAGTTTTGACGAAGTTAGTATCATTTATCAGAGCAGATTATTGTCTCTGAAACTGTAATACCCATTTTCTGTCACGATGACATGGTCAAGTAGTGCAATTTCGAGTAACCGGGCATTGATATGTATGTTTTTTGTTAATTGGATATCAAGTTCGCTGGGTTTCAGATTGCCGGATGGATGATTATGACAAATAACGATGGATGATGCTAAATCCTTTAGTGCCATATTAAAAACCAACTTTGGGTCAACGATAGTCCTGCTTACACCCCCCATACTGATTTTATGTTTAGCAATCAGGGTATTGTTTCGTCTGAGGCAAAGTATCCAGAATTCCTCATGTTTCAAATCAGCAATATCCTGTTTGATTACATTATATACATCATCGCTGCTGATAATTTTGGAAGATTCACTTTTCTCGGCTAATTTTCTTCGTTTTCCCAATTCAAGTGCGGCTAATATCGAAACTGCTTTTGCCTCCCCAATGCCTTTAAATGATTTCAAGTCGGCTAACGTTAATTTTCCCAAGTGATACAAATCGTTGTTGACAGTTGAAAGAATGCGTTTAGCCAAGTCAAGGGCACTTAATTCTACGCTGCCAGAACCAAGTATAATGGCTAACAGTTCAGCATCGGTAAGGGTATGCTTACCTTTTAGTACTAATTTTTCACGAGGCCGGTCGTCTTCCGCCCATTGCTTTATAGAGAATTTTTCCTGAGTGTACATGCAAACAAAAAAGGTGTACCATATAGATACACCTTTTGTCAATTTTCCATAAAAAAGTTGGAATTATTTTTTCAAATGATTCATGTGAATCATGATTTCAGATTTGATATTGCCGGCTTTGTTTTTATGTATCTGGTTTCTTTTGGCTAATTTATCTACCATAGAAATAACGGTTGGCATCAGTTTTTGAGCTTCAGCGCTATCTTTAGTGGCTAAGAACTTGCGAACGGCATTACGTGCAGTTTTTCCGTAATAACGGTTTTCCAATCTGCGTTTCGCTGTCTGTCTGATTCTTTTTTGAGCCGATTTATGATGTGCCATATCTTTAATTTTGAGTGTGCAAAGATAGCTTTTTTTTCTTAATTATTGCATTTGTACGTAAAATTTTGTTTAAAAATGCTATTAACCTGAGTTTGGTATAAGCATTTCAATTAAAAATAGTTGATTTTTTATATAGAACCACCTCCTTTTAATTCCTCCACCTTGTTAAAGTGGAGGATAAAATGTGAAATCAACTATTTTATCAGCTTATTTTTCTTAACCCGAACTCAGGTTATAATTATA
>CAZPBT010000200.1:0-5879 GCA_964584555.1 uncultured Chitinophagales bacterium | reverse complement strand
TGAAATTAGAATACCTTAATGATATTAGCGCAGGAGGAAAATATTCAGATATCAGTACTGATGAATTGATAAGACTTCATGATTTTGATACTTTTGAAGCAAAGGAATTTTATAATGCTATAAGTCGGGAAACAGTACAAAATGAAAATGAACTATGTCTGGAAAGTTTGTATTTTATTGAAGCATTAAACTGCAAACTTACTCTCAGACTTTCTATTTATGACCAAGGCATTTTAACTAATGATAAAACTAATTTCATTTGCAACTTGTCAAAAGACGGATATCTGAATATGTTAAATTTATTACAACCTTTTTGCATGGATGCTGTACATGGTTACCAGTGGCTATATGACCTCGATACCAATATTGACTTTCTGTTTTCAGCAGGTGGTACTTGGTAATAAACATTTCCTTTTGTAATTAAGTATTTTACAAACATTTTATTTATACCAGCCCACTCCCCCAATGCTCTTTTCTTGTATTTTGATGTTCATTATTTTTTATTAGAAAATTATCTGAAAATGCCGTACCTTTGCCCTCTGAAAATTTTTGATAATGGCTAAAAAGAAACAGAATGCTCAGCTACAAGAGCACGATATTATTGAAGAAAGCAACGAAAAACTAACCGGTTTTGTAGAAAATATCGAATATTTTTTAGAACGCTACTATAAAATCATATTGGGCGTAGTGGCTGGCATCGTATTGTTAATTGCCGGCTATTGGGCATACAACACCCTGATTAAAAAACCGAAAGAAGCCAAGGCTAAAGATGCCATGATTTATGCACAGCAGTATTTTGATATGGACTCTATGCAATTGGCATTAAACGGTGACGGTACACATTTAGGACTGACTTCCATCATAAAACAATATGGAGGAACAGCCGCTGGAAATCGCGCTAAATTTTGTGCAGGCATTGCTAATCTGAAGCTGGGAAAATATGCAGAAGCAGTAAAATCACTGGAAGATTTCAGCACTAGCGACGAATTGCTCAATGCACGTAAGTTTGGCGGAATTGGAGATGCTTACGCAGAGCAAAAACAAATGGACAAAGCGATTGATAATTATAAAAAAGCCGCAGATGCATCCGACAATGAATTAACAGCACCTAGTTACTTTTTCAGAGCAGCGTTGGCCTTAGAACAAAAGGGCAGTAAAAAAGAAGCACTGGAACTATACAAAAAGCTGTTTGCCGATTATCCGAATTCTCAGGAAGGCAGTATTGCAGAAATGTATATTGCCAAGTTGGAAGCGAAATAATCTGAATTTGTATCACTACAAATCGCACTTCATTTATGTCGTCTATATTACAAAATTTATCCGATTATAATGAGCATGCCATACCTTCCGGAAAAGGCAAATCAATCGGTATTGCTGTGGCGGAATGGCATAAAGATATTACCTTTGAACTCCTAAGAGGTTGTGTAGCAACACTGGAAAAATTTGATGTCCAAACCGACTCTATATTTATCACGTATGTGCCCGGTACATTCGAATTACCATTTGCTGCCAAACGGCTGGCAGAAACACATCATTTAAGCAGTGTGATTTGTTTGGGTTGTGTGATAAAAGGCGAAACTGACCATGATATCTATATCAACCAGTCGGTAGCATTTGCCCTCCAGCAATTGAATTTGCAATACGAAATTCCGTTTATCTTCGGTGTGCTTACGCCAAATACAGAAGAGCAAGCAAAAGACCGTGCCGGCGGCAAACATGGCAACAAGGGCGTAGAAGCCGCTATTACAGCACTAAAAATGGGCAGAATTTAATTTGTTTCCATTTTTCATTATAAAGGCATGAAGGTATTTTATGGATTAGACAATCTTCCCGAATTTAAGCATGCCGTACTCACCATTGGCACTTATGATGGCGTGCATTTTGGTCATCAGCAAATAATAAAAAGACTGAACGAACTTGCCACAAATATTCGTGGCGAAAGCATCTTACTGACTTTTGATCCTCATCCCAGATTGATATTAAATCCGGGCGACAATAAGCTTAAATTAATCTCTACAATTGATGAAAAAATTGAGCTACTGGCTTCTTTCGGGTTGCAGAATCTGGTCATCGCAGAATTTTCCAAAACCTTTTCGGATATGCCTGCTGAAGATTATGTTCGCGATATATTAGTGGCTAAATTTCATCCCCAATATATTGTAGTAGGTCACGATCACCGCTTTGGAAAAAACCGCACGGGAGACATTTATCTGCTCGAAAAATTAGCAGTAAAATATGGCTATCAGGTCGAAGAGCTGCCTGCCCAGTCTGTTGACGAAATTTCGGTGAGTTCTACCAAGGTGCGCAATTTTTTATTGGAAGGAAATATCAGAGAAGCCAACCAATTGCTGATTCATCCTTTCAGTTTGACCGGAAAGGTGATACATGGTGATAAAGTAGGCAGAATTTTAGGCTTTCCCACTGCCAATATTGATGTCAGCAATGCCTATAAATTGATTCCGGCTTCCGGTGTATATGCCGTTAAAGTTGACATCGAAAATCAATCCTATTTTGGTGCTTTGAGTATTGGCTACCGGGAAAGTGTGTTTGAAAACAGTAAGCTCACCATAGAAGTCTTTATATTAGATTATGACGGTGATTTGTATAATAAAGAATTGAAAATGGTATTCGTGGATTATTTGCGTCCACAGATAAAATATGAAAACTGGGAACTGCTTAAATTGCAAATCGAAAAAGATGTGGAAAAAATCCGCGAACTAATACTCAAAAGCAATTAGTTTTATCTCATTTTTTACATTAATTTGATTTACGAATCAGCTTGTTTAGCCTAACTTTGTGCAAACAATATCCTGTGAAAAAAATTAAATCTGCCTTAGTTTCCGTTTATTATAAAGACGGATTGGATGTACTCATTCATACACTTGCAAAAAACGACGTAACCTTTTATTCTACAGGCGGAACCCAAACTTTTATTGAGGGTTTGGGATATACCGTTATTCCTGTCGAAGAGCTGACATCGTATCCGAGCATATTAGGAGGTCGAGTAAAAACTTTGCACCCTAAAGTATTTGGAGGCATACTGGCAAGACGTGAAAATGAGCAAGATTTGGCACAATTGCAAGAATATGCTATTCCCGAAATCGATTTGGTTATTGTCGATTTATATCCATTTGAAGAAACCGTATTAAACACAAAAAATGAAACTGAAATCATTGAAAAGATTGACATTGGAGGCATCTCTTTAATTCGTGCTGCAGCAAAAAACTATAAGCACACGATGATTGTTTCGCAAAAGTCGCAATATGCTGAATTAGCAGCCTATCTCCAAGAAAACAATGGGGAAACAAGCTTTGAATACCGACGCAAATATGCTGAAAATGCATTTGCCGTTTCCTCACATTATGATACATTGATTTACGCTTATTTTGCAGAAAAAAATCCATTCGACTACTTAAAAATCAGTTACCTCCATAACGACAAACTTCGATACGGAGAAAATCCGCATCAGAACGGCTTTTATTATGGCGATTTACAGTCAGTTTTTGAAATACTCAATGGCAAACAACTTTCTTACAATAATCTGGTAGATGCTGATGCTGCAATACGATTAGTAGCAGAATTTGACGAAACCACCTTTGTTGTAATAAAACATACGAATTCGTGCGGTGTAGCCAGTAAATCTAATTTAACAGAGGCATGGATGGCCGCTTTAGCCGGAGATCCGGTTTCTGCATTTGGGGGTGTATTAGCTTGTAATACTAAGGTAGATAAATTGACTGCCGAAGAATTGGATAAGCTCTTTTTTGAAATACTGATTGCACCGGATTACGAAGCGGATGCATTGGAAATATTGACAAAAAAGAAAAACAGAATTATTCTGAAACAAAAACATACTGCATTTCCAAGAGTGCAATTCAAATCCATATTGAATGGTGTAATTGCACAAGATTATGATATAAAAAAAATTAGTGCTGATGACTTAACTTGTGTAACTGAACTAACACCAACCGAAGAACAAATCACCGATTTGTTATTTGCCAATAAGATTGTCAAACATCTGAAATCGAATACGATTGTACTGGCAAAAGGCAAGCAATTATTAGGGATGGGATGCGGACAAACCTCTCGTGTTGATGCGTTGCAGCAAGCTATTCACAAAGCACAAGCATTTGGATTCGATTTACATGGTGCTGTCATGGCATCTGATGCATTTTTCCCGTTTCCGGATTGTGTGGAAATCGCAAATAAAGCAGGCATAAAAGCCGTCATACAACCAGGTGGTTCCATAAAAGACAATGATTCTATTACCTATTGCAATGAAAACAATATGAGCATGGTAATGACCGGCATCAGACACTTTAAACACTAATATTATTTTATTATATTCATTTATTAATATGATAAAAATGATAAAAATTTCACAAAATTTAAATTTTTGTTTACATCCCGAATATCGTTTATAAATTGTACATTTGCCCTTTATTCAGTGCATACGAAAAGAACTATAGAAAATGGGATTATTCAGTTTTCTCAATAAAGAAATTGCTATCGATTTAGGTACCGCCAATACATTGATTATGTATAAAGATCAAGTAGTGGTAGATGAACCGTCTATCGTAGCTCGAGATAAAAAAACAGAACAATATATTGCTGTCGGCAAGAAAGCAATGATGATGCATGAAAAAACACATGCGAATATTGAAACTATACGCCCCCTTAAAGATGGCGTAATCGCAGATTTCTCTGCTGCCGAAGCTATGTTACGCGGTTTTATTGGTATGATAAGCGACTCCAACAAATGGTTTCGTCCTTCACTTACAATGGTTATTTGTATACCATCCGGCATTACAGAGGTGGAGAAAAGGGCTGTATTTGAGGGAGCAGAACATGCCAATGCGCGCGAACGTTATTTGATATTTGAACCAATGGCAGGTGCGTTGGGTATCGGCTTAGATGTGGAGTTACCTGAAGGGAATATGATTATCGACATCGGTGGCGGTACAACGGATATTGCCGTGATTGCTCTATCTGGAATTGTAACGGACCAATCTATCCGCGTAGCGGGAGATAATTTCACCATGGATATTGTTGAATATATACGTCGTCAACATAATATTTTAATTGGTGAAAGAACAGCAGAGCAAGTAATAATACATGTTGGTTCTTCTTTGCAGGATTTGGAAAATGCACCGGAAGATTATGCCGTACATGGTCGCGACTTGTTAACCGGAATTCCGAAACAAGTAACCGTATCGTATACTGAAATTGCCGGAGCATTGGATAAATCTATTTCAAAGATTGAAGAAGCTATTATGAAAGCACTGGAATCTACACCGCCTGAGCTGGCATCGGATATTTACAGAAAAGGTATCTATCTCACAGGAGGTGGTGCTTTGCTTCGTGGTTTGGATAAGCGTATTGCCATGAAAACTAAGTTACCGGTACGTGTTGCAGAAGATCCGCTTCGCGCTGTTGTACGAGGAACAGCCATAGCACTTAAAGAAAGAGACCGTTACCGTGCTATTTTGATGAGTTAATCCCATGCGTGGCATAATTTATCTGTTTACCCGTTTTCATGTACTCCTGCTTTTTCTGGTCTTAGAAATTTTTGCTTTAAGCTTAGTGTTTAAATCGCATAAATATCAGGAAGTTGCATTACTCAACACGTCTAACTCCATAAGCGGTAAATTTTTATCCTGGTCTAACAGCATCTCATCTTTCCTCAATTCAGGAAAAAACAACAAGATATTGTCAGCTGAAAATGCACGTTTGCGTTCTCAAATCATTTATCAGAATAAATACGTTAAAGATACCGTATTGCCACTTGAATCAGATTTATATACGTATAATTACATACCTGCTAAAATTGTAAACAATACGGTGAACAAATCTTATAATTATATCACCATTGACAAAGG
>CAZPBT010000199.1:0-5997 GCA_964584555.1 uncultured Chitinophagales bacterium | reverse complement strand
AATCAACTATTTTATCAGCTTATTTTTCTTAACCCGAACTCAGGTTATAATTATAGTGGAAACTTAATGGCAAAACTGGATTTTTTGACATGTGAAATTATATATGGGTTTTAATTCTGTTTTCATATACCCGATTTCTTAAAATAAGTTTAGAAAGAAGTATCTTAGTCCGGTGTTTGCCAGACTGAAACATATCAGCGAAAAGAATGCTCTCCGTTTCGACGGATATACTATTTTAAGTATTTTGATATTGTGTGCAATCGGGATAAAAGTTTCCTGGCACTTATCAAAATATATGGATGTCATGTTTTGGGATGAAGCACTTTACATGGAACGGGGGCTGGCTATGTTTGCCATTATCCCAAAAACATGGGGACCCGCTTATTCCTTATGGTATAAGCTCGTATCCTGTTTCGTGCATGAAAATGTATCTCTCTATTATTTTAATTTTAAGCTGACATCATTGCTGGTTTCCGTCTTGTTATATCTTGTCATGTTGTCGATGGGTACACAACGTATACTGGCATTTATTTTTGCCATGTTCTTCATGTCATCCTATCTCAATTTGCCCGTATGGCCGCATATTTCCCATTTTGTAATTATTGTCATACTTAGTGGGATTTTAATTGCCAAATTTCATCAAACCCTGTTGGAAAAATTACTGATATGGTCTGCTGCATTTTTTATTGCCACATATGCCCGTCCTGAAATGTTCTTCCCGTTTCTGCTGGTGTATGGAGTGGCTGTGATTATTTTCATCATTCGAATTAAGCAATTACACAAACGAGAAATTATTTATGCAGGTTTGCTGACCATAACCTTCTTTTTGGTATCGTCTAAAATGGGTACTCCGCTAAACAGCGGAGATACCCAGAGAGGTATAAAGGTGTTTTTGCAACATTATGCCTGGAGATATTCCGAAGAACACCATATGAAAAATGTTTTCTGGCTTGAATTCATGGATATTGATAAAACACAGTTTGGGAACAAGGTGTACTCGACTCATTTCAGCGAATTACTTAGTGCTTATCCGGATAAGATAGGACACCATTTTAGCTTAAACTTTAAGGAATATCTGTTGCAAACCGGCAAGCTTATCATTAATTTTTTTGTACCTATTTTTACAGAAAAGCCTCATTGGCTGGCTTTGATGATTGCTGTGTTTATGCTCATTATCTATTTTTCGCTCAACCGCAAAACATCATCTTTTTCTCATAGAATCGTTTCGCTGCTGAGGATGAATTTATGGAGTTTGCTGATATTACTGATGTTGTTGATTTCTTCAGTAGTAATATGTATCTATGCATATCCGAGAGTTCATTATTTATTGCTGCAAGTGCCATTTTTGCTTTTAAGCATTAGTTTACTTATTTCGGCTGTCAGTATCGAAAGACAAGACACCTATTCCAAATATATTGTACTTGGCGTAGTGTGGTTCTTTGTAACCCCTGAAAGTGAAGATTTCAGCTATTTTTCTTTGCCGGATGTAAATGGGAAATTACCTAATCATAAAGCAATAAGTTTGATTAAAAAAGAATTCCCACAAAAAGACAGCATCCGTATATTTGATGTTGAGGGCTATGTGCGTACGATGTTGCCAGATAATTTTACAGATTATAATTCAGCGTTTTTTGCTGATACAGCGATATTGCCATCCAACCATATTCTGCAAAATAAGATTGACATTGTATATGTCAGTAGTACATTCAGATTATTTAACAGAATTACCCGTGATTCGATAATGACGGATATGCTGAAACATCCGGAAACTTATGGATATTTGTCCTTGAAATCAGCAGATACTATAAATTTATTGATACGGAAAAGATGAAAAATTTTGCCTACCAAACGCTTTATACGAAAGATGAACCTTTGTTTGAGGTAAAAGTTTTTTTGTTTTTTTTATACAGTTTGATTTTCAGCAGTAATGTATTGCTTCAGTTTAAATCTATGAATGCCAGTATCGGGGCTATTGTAGTAATGATACTGCCATTTGTTTTTATTATTACCGGGGTCTACTATTATAATAAAATTTTAATACGTTTTGAATTAAATGTTATAGACGTCCTTGTACTAATAACATTTTTCTTTCCTATTTACAATGGAATTATGTCCTATTTAACACTGGGTGTACCCATTAAAAAGATGTTGATGGTCTTATCTGCCAGAATGTATATAGTGCTGACCAGTTTTACTTATTATTTAGTACGAACTAAAAAGCTAACAGTAAAAGAATACGTGTATGGCAATATCTTACTTTGTTGGTTTAGTATGCTGTTATACATGTATATTTCATTAACACAAAATCCTGCACTGTATAAAGATTCATTAGAAGAAGGTTTAGTGGGTTATAATCCATCCAAAGGTGGTTATATTTTCAGGTTCTCCTCATCTTTTCTGTATTTTGGAATAATATATTATTATTTATCATATATACTCAATGGTAGCTTTTTTGGATTACTTTGCTGGTTTGTTTTGATTGCCTATCAATTGTTTATAGATAAAGGTCGGTCTGAATTAATTGCAGAGCTAATTCCTTTGATGCTGTATAGCGTAATTATCTTAAAATGGCATCAGTTGATTAAAAAGATGTTGTTAATATTCTTGCTTGCTGCGATAATGTTCGGTATTGCCTATTGGATAGACCCGCGTATCGTACAGTTTACAGCGGATATGTACATGAAATTTTTTGAATTTTTTATTGGGAAAAAAACAGGAGAAGGTTCTGCGGATATGAGATGGATAGAATTTGGGCATATCTACGATTATTTCATTAAACATCCAGGACAGATTTTCTTCGGCATAGGAACTCCTAAGAAAGAAGATATGTACAGGTATGTTGGCGAGGTAATATTATCTGATACGGGTATAGTAGGTTGTGTTTTGGCAAATGGAATAGTGGGAACAATTTTACTTCATCTCTTACTGCTTCACCCAGTCTATGTGTTTTTTAAAGTAAAACACTATAAACACGATATCTTATTTAATACAGGTATTTTAGGTTGCCTCACGGTAGTCATACAAAGTATGTTTACAGGGATGTTTTATTACAACCCGAATGCATTAATGATATTTATTATCATCGTAGAATACTATCGAGTAAAAGAGAAATTTTACTGGAAATCACATCCCAAACTAAATATATCTACATGAAAGTCATTTTATTAAATCTGTCTGTTCTCATCTTAACAATGTTTAGCTCACCTTCGTGTATGCAGAATGCCGGAAAGAATACTGCTGATAATAAAGAGACTACATATTTAACAGAAAAAATAATTGACACAACACCCATCTCCATCTCAATATCGACTACTATACCTAATACAAGTTTTTCTACCGTCAATAAACATATTTTCGGTCTAAATATAGGCTTTGCATTTGTAAAAGAACTGGATAAAGACTCGGGTTTTGTCCAGCTTTTAAGAGCCATGCATCCTGATAATCTCCGATTTCCCGGAGGCACTGTGGGTAATTACTATCATCCGGATGCTCCGGCTTATGGCTTTAAATTTTTGGAAATTTACCCGGCATTGTATAGTTTATATAATCAGCAGAGCAAACGGAATGAAAACATTCTGCAAAATTATCTGCGGCTCACCAAAGACGTAAATGCTAATGGTGTTTTTTGTGCCAATGTATTAACCGGCACGCCGGAGGAAGTGTTACAAGTGATTGATGTGCTTAAAAAAAACAATGTGAATCTGCTGGGCGTAGAGCTTGGAAATGAATTTTCAGGTGAAGAATATCGTAAAAAATTTCCGGATGCAAAGATCTATATCAATGCTATCCAAGCTACGGCAAATGCAATAAAACTAAAATATCCTGATTTGAAACTGGCCGTTATTGGTTCCATTCCAGTAGCTAAAACTGATCAATCGCAACGGGCTAAGTTTATGCGAGCATGGGATAATGAACTCAAACAAGTAAATTTTTATGATGCCGTAGTTGTACATGAATATACAGCTTGCCCTCCTTGTACGAAGGAAAGTAAAACGGTGGAAGAATCATTTACAAAAAATATGGCTGCCATCGGACCTGAAAAATTGAATAAAATTGAGTTGTACAAACAATATTATCAGGCTACCTATACATCTGCAAAAAAAATCTGGATGACAGAGTGGAATATAGCAGATCCTAACTTTGAAGGCACATTCTTGCAAGGCTTATTTGTGTATGAAATGTTTTTGAATCTGCTGGATATGAATGTCAGAGATAATATGCCATATGAAATCACCAATGCACATTCTATAGTTGGGTTTGTAAATGACTGGCCCAGCAAGAATACACCATTAGAACAAATTGGAAATGACAGAACCACGATAGAATATTATGCTTTCAAATACTTAAGCACTACCTTGCAACCTGAGTGTGTCAGACTGGGTGATAATTTTGAGAAGAATCCGCAAGAGGGAATTATTGTTAAATCATTTTATGATAAATCCTCCAAAAGAACTTTGGTTTATTTTCTAAACAGAAGCGGGAAACCGGCAACGATAAATCTGGCTGATAAAAATATAAAGAATGCAAGTTATACGGTTTTGGAAACAACTAAGCTTTATGCGGCTATTTCAAAAACATATTTTGAAGCCAAACATCCGGAAATGAACAATATTCCGGTTACTGAAAAAAGAGATATCAAAGTTGAAAACAATCAGATAAAACTGGCACCATATGCGTTTGGTTATGTCGCTTATATAAAATGATGGTGGCTGTTGAACTGCATTTCATACAAATACTTATAGGCACCATTATCGATTTTGAGTAATTCTTCGTGCGTTCCGCTTTCTTTTATTTCACCTTTTTCTAACAAAATAATTTTATCTGCATTTTGTATTGTAGAAAGACGATGAGCAATTACAATGGAAGTTCTGCCCTTAACTAATTTTTCAATTGCCTGCTGTATTAATATTTCAGATTCGGTGTCAATTGATGATGTCGCCTCATCCAACACTAAAATATGCGGGTTATAAATTAATGCACGAATAAATGAGATTAACTGACGTTGCCCTACAGATAAGGTAGCGCCCCGCTCCATCACATTATAATCGTAGCCTCCCGGCAATTCCATGATAAATTCATGTGCACCTACCAGCTTAGAAGCGGTTATAATTTCATCTCTGCTGATGTTCGGGTTTTTCAATGAAATATTTTCTGCAATAGTGCCGGAAAATAAAAACACATCTTGCAATACTGTACCAATTAAGGAGCGCAGATTTTCAAGCCTGTAGTCTTTGGTATTAATTCCATCGATTGTAATTTTGCCTTTATTAATTTCATAAAAGCGATTGAGTATGTTAATAATGGATGATTTTCCGGAACCTGTCGCACCAACCAGTGCTAAGGTTTCCCCTGCTTTTACACTAAAAGAAAGATCTCTCAATACATAATTATCGTCATTGTAAGCAAACCAAACCTGTTTAAATTCAATATCACCTTTAATATCGCTTGCCACTTTCGTACCCTTATCTGAAATCTTATCATCCATATCCATCAGCTTGAACACACGCTCTGCTGCTATAATGCCCATTTGCAATGTGTTAAACTTATCGGCGAGCATACGCAATGGCCGGAAAGCCATATTGAGATACAGAATAAAGGAAGTGAAAACACCGATACCGGCTGCATGTGCCATTACCTGTCCGGAACCAAACCATATCAATAAAGAAATGGCTAATGCGAGTATGACTTCTACTACCGGAAAAAATATGGAATAATACAGCACGGATTTATCATTGGCTTTGTAATGTTCTTTGTTTAGCGTTTCAAATTTTTTATACTCTCGTTCTTGTGCGTTGAAAATCTGAACGATGCGCATCCCCGAAATATGCTCTTGCACAAAGGCATTGAGCAGCGAAACTTTATCCCGCACATCATTGAAACTTACTCTTACTTTTTCTTTAAAAATGTAGGTAGCCAAAATAACAACAGGGAATGTCGTCAGGCATACCAGCGCAATTTTCCAGTTGATATACAACATAAAAACAACGACAAAAACAA
>CAZPBT010000198.1:0-6010 GCA_964584555.1 uncultured Chitinophagales bacterium | reverse complement strand
ACTGGAATACAGTAGCGAAAAAAGCTCCTGCTAAAAAGAAAAAATAATTCCGGATCTCCGAATTAATTTACTAAGACTATTATTTGTCGTACTTTTGGCAGATAATAGTCTTTTTTTATGGCTGAACTCGTAAAAGATTTTAATGACTATCGCTCTAAGATGAACGACGTCATTCTTGAACAAAAAAACCTGACGCTCAACCGCTTTTTTAATCTCGACATGCATGCCTATGCAGACGGTGCTTTAGATGCAAAAACGAAAGAAATGCTGGGGCTGGTAGCCTCTATGGTATTGCGTTGTGATGATTGCATAAAATATCATTTAGGCAAATGCCACGATTTGCAGATAACAACCGAACAGATTTATGAAATTTTCGCAATAGCCAACCTCGTAGGTGGCAGTATTTGTATTCCACATACCAGAAGAGCTGCTGAATACTGGCAGGCTCTCCTTTCTGAAAACTAAAAAATACCGAACATGCTAAATCACCAGCAACATCCACATTTTACTATTCACAACTTGCCTTATGGCATTTATTCGAATGCAATAAAATCCAAAAGAGCCGGCGTGGCCATTGGCGATTTTATTTTAGACTTATCTGCTTTATACAAAACCGGAAAACTTCCGTTTATTCAAACGGATGTTTTTTTGCAAGACAGCCTCAACGATTTTATTTCTTTAGGAAAAAATATCCATCAGCAAACGAGAAGCACAATACAACACTTACTAGAAAATGAACCGGATTTCTTAAACACACAATCCGGCTTAATAGATAAACAAAGTGACGCAATCATGTATGTGCCGGTAAAAGTGGGCGATTATACCGATTTTTATGCATCAGAAGAACATGCCTCAAATGTGGGTAAAATGTTCAGACCCACTATGCCTCCGCTGATGCCCAACTGGAAACACATGCCCATTGCTTATCATGGAAGGAGCTCCTCTATTATCACTACACAAGTGGATATAAAACGGCCTAAAGGCCAGATTTTACAAGGTGAGACCCCTGTTTATGGTGCTTGCAAGACATTGGACATCGAGATAGAGCTTGGCTATATTATAGGCAAAGAAAATAAGCTGGGCGAGCCTGTTGATATACAAAATGCAAGCGAATATATTTTTGGTGCGGTTTTATTAAATGATTTTTCTGCCCGCGATATCCAACGCTGGGAGTACCAACCATTAGGACCGTTTTTGGGTAAAAATTTTGCCACAGCTATTTCGCCCTGGATAATCACGTATGAAGCGCTTCAACCATTTTTAACAGCTGCACCCGTGCAAGAACCGGAAGTTTTGGATTACCTGAAACAAGATAAAAACCAAAACTTTGACATTGAAATTACATTCCGCATACTTACTAAAAGTAGACAAAACGGTGTGGCATCGGTTACAAATGCCAAGTATCTTTATTGGACACCGGAGCAACAGATTGCGCACCACACTGTAAATGGTTGCAACTTGCGCATTGGAGATATTTTGGGCACGGGCACCATTTCTGGAAAAGAAAAAAGCAGTTTTGGCAGTTTGTTAGAGCTTACCTGGAATGGTAAAGAAAAAATACAAATAGGCACAGAAGAACGCACTTTTTTAGAGGATGGCGACACGACCATTTTAACCGGCATCTGCAAAAATGAAAATATACATATTGGGTTTGGGGAATTAGTAAATAAGATAATTTAATAAATGGAAGAAAAACAGGAAGACTTAAGAAACGAACAAGAATGCCGGGAAACAGGTCAGACTGATAATAATGAAACAACACCCAAAACATCTTGGAAGTTGATTTTGGTTCTTGGAATTTTCAATATCATCAGAGGGATTTTAGGCGGAACGCTTGGTCCTGTTTTTTTAGTCATAGGTATTTGTTGCATAGGATATGTAATATATACCTTATATGGCAAAGAGGAATAGTCTTTGTCTTAATTTAGGACATCTTTTAATTTATATAAAAAATCAGTATTCTTTTATGTCTCTTCCAAAGGCATAAACATAAGGAGTATCCTAATTTATAATCTCTAATTCAGCATCTAAACTCTCCCCTTATTTTCCCAAACGCTTTCTTGTCTTTTTATCTACTTCATCTACTTGATTGTTGCGGTCTGTTTGGTTGGATTTGCCATGCCAGGATGAAGTTTTCTTTTTCTTGTTTGCAGTTGATGCTTTTTCGTCTTTTTTCTTGTTTTTGTTCATCGTGTAGCCCACTTCCAGGTTCAACCCGAAGAAATAGTTTTTTGATTTTTTATAATCAGGATGCACACGATAGGCTTTAGCATTAATATCGTTCAAACCTGCCTTTGCCTCGAAAGCAACACCTATATACACGTTTTTGTCAAACACGTAATCAAATCCAAAACGAATAACTCCCACTCCTTGCATCCGCTGAAAATAAGAAGTGTAATTAGTAGATGAATTGGGTGTATATCCCGGATAGCCGCCAATAGATGGATCAATAGGATAGGGCATTTGAGTGCGCGTCCCACCCGGATTAGTGATATAATATTTCATCTGTGCATTAAGCAAAAAATCAAGCTCAAATCCCACCAAGAGCTTCATGCGCCAGTGATAAACATCTGTGCGTATTTGCTGTTTTTGACCACTTAATAAAGGAGTAAAACGATAGAGTACGCCAAGTCCCATGTATTTAAAGTCAACATATTTTTCATGCACTCCACGCAATTGAGGATAGAGTTTCCATTGAAATTCGTCTTTATATTTTTGTCCTTCAGCGCAATAATTGAGGTAAGCAAAGATGCCGTGTTCTTCATGCGGATTATAACCGCCTTGCAAAAATGCATGATAGCTGAATTTTGGTTTGTAATCCAGCTCCTTGGCATTTCCATTGAGATAATACGTGTTTTGTGCCAGCATATAGGACAAACCCAATGAGCCACCTACGCTGAAATTGCCACCCTTTTGGGCATGTACAAACATGGTGGATAACAATACCAGTAAAGTACTGTAAATTATACGTAGTTTCATGTTCAAATTTTTTTTTGTTAATGGTTTAACCCGATAAATATACTACATTTTTTGAGACAGTGCGATGGCAAAATCTACACATAGCTTAAGTAAATCAACATTAATCAGAAGCATACAATGCCCCAAGTCCTTGTATTTGTATAAAAATGCATATAACCTGCGCGATATTCCTGATAAAAGCACCCAGCAGCGCTTCGACAGAGGGCATCGTATCGGCAAACTGGCACATCAATTATTTCCGGGAGGCAAGGATGTATCTCCGGCAAATCCATTCAGCTACGACAGCTCAATTGCGGCTACCAAATTATTGATTCAACAACAATTTCCTGTAATTTATGAAGCCACATTTAAGTATAATGGCATCATGGCGGCACTGGATATCTTTGAAATCAGAGATGGAAAATACTACGCTTATGAAGTAAAGAGTTCATTGAGAATTTCCAATACGTATTTGCTTGATGCAGCCATTCAGTATTATATCATTACACAAAGCGGCATTCCGCTTAAGGATTTTCAAATTGTAATTGTAAATAATGAATATGTTTATGACGGAAATATGGATGTGAAAAAGTTCTTTTCATTTACTTCGGTATTGCCGGAAATAAAAGAACGACTGGCTTATGTGCGAAAAGCCATTGAGAAAGCCATCGCAACACTCGAATTAAAAACAGTGCCTGAAATTCCGATTGGCGTGCAATGTACTAAGCCATACCCCTGCGATTTCCAAGGCTATTGCTGGAAAGATATTGACAAAGATGCTGTTTGGTATTTGCCCGGAATAGCGATGCAGGAAAAGGCAATCTGGATGGAACGCGGTATCGAGAAAGTAAACCAGATTGATTTGAACAGCGATTTGAATGATAGGCAGAAAACAATTATAGAAGCCTTTCAAACACAAAATGAAATCATACAGTTTGAAAAGTTAAACGAGTTTATTCGCCAGATAAATTATCCGCTTTATTTTTTTGACATCGAAGCTTTTCAACCGGCAATTCCCTTGTTTGAAAACACGAAACCCTATGAGCGTATTCCGTTTTTATTTTCATTGCATTATAAAACGGATGTATCAACCACGATAGCACATCAGGAATATATTTCTCCGGTAGGTGAAGATGACCGTATAAATTTTATTGAAGCATTTCTTCAGGCAACGAGTAAGCCGGGTAAAATTTTAGTGTTTAATACACTGATGGAAAAAGGCATGCTGAATAAACTCGCCAATGATTTTCCGCAATATGCAGAAATACTGAGAGAGCGTTTAGACAGGATTATAGATTTGGAAATCCCGTTTAAAGAATTGTATTACTATCACCCGAAACAGCAAGGAAGTTTTTCTTTGAAAGCCATAGGAAATGCCTTACTGGGTGAAGATGAGTTTTACCAATCGGCTATCAAAGACGGCGAAACGGCTATGGCTGTGTATAATGAACTTTTTTATCAGGAAGACGCAGCCTACATAAAAAAGCAACTCGATGCTCTTTGTTATTATTGCCGCAAAGACACCTATGTTTTATACCGTATTTTTGAGGCACTTAAAAAAATCGGAATCGACCTTTAATAACCTGTTTTTTACTTGTATTATTAAGTGAAGATGATTGTATATAAAAAATAAACTATCTTAATTTGAAATGCTTATACCGAACTCAGGTTAATCAGGACTAAATTTACTGGTCTTTTAAAATAGGGGCATTTATTTCCGGAACAGGATTTGGCTTTTGCTTCAACATTTTTTTACATAAAATGTATGTGGGATAATGACGCATGCTTGTGTCTAATTTTCTGAATAATTTTTGCAATTCCTGTTTACTAAACTGATATTTATCTCCATAACGCAAATATTCAGTAAGCCAAAACGCTAAACTTTTGAGTGTTAAGAATGAATGTGTATTTTTCAAACCCTTATTATAAGATATACGGTCATATTCTAACATATGCTTATTATATTCACTCTCTAAGCTGTCTCTAATATGGCTGATTATGCTGGTTTTTAATACTTTATCTACTATCTCTTTAGTATAAACCAATGCCAATATACTATCCTCTTCTTTTCTTTGCTTGAATAATTCATTATTCAACGGTGAATTGATAAATTGTTTAGTTCGGGGATAGTTGGCGCCTGTAATAAGTTCTATTCTGCCAGGCTCCAAATAAAATGAAATATAGCCGGCGGTATCGTTTTTAATAATATACACAACAAGTATGGGCTCTTTAATCTTGACCGTAAACGAATCGGTGCTGTCAAATAAGCTGTCAGTTATGACAGCACCTGTATTATTAATAAAGTGTGCATAATATGTAGAATCACCATTCGTAAGGTGCAGAACTAATTTACTGGTATAATCTTTAGCATTTAAAGAGGAACAATAATACAATAATGTGAAAATGACAAGAATGATTCTCATTATAAGGGGCATTTTTTAAGGTCATAATATAGACATACATGATCTTTAGCATAGTCACATGGGTTTCGATCTGTAATTGTTCCTACATTTTTTTGATCTATTAAACTTGTCCAACAACTTAATTTATTTTCATCTGATGAACCTGAATTTTTCATTTCTTGTTCTATCACAAAAGATCGTGCAATTACTTTACCAGATTCTCCATCTAAGATTACTCCTCTATTATTATCGAATAAAGTCTCGAAAAAACTTAATTGAATTTTTGGAGGCAACTTTTTTAGTATGTTATAATTTCCGTCTATTCCTACTGGAATACCCTCTCTAAATCTAATACTATTCACTAGCGTTTTCCTTTCTTCTATCCTTATTTTTTCAAAACCCATAACTCTTTCTTTAAAAACTGCTTCCTGTTTTGCATAAGGATTTGGATTCAATACTGCTGTTTTTTGAATTTCAGATTTTTGGCATTTGGCAAAAAGCAACAATGTTACGAAGCCAATAATACAAATTTTTGATAAATTTTTCATAAGGAATATTTTTTATTGAGATAAAGATAATTATAAAATTTAAAAACCACAATACATTGTGGCGTTTTTATTTTATTTTTTTACGCTCTTTGATAGGTGATA
>CAZPBT010000197.1:2296-6011 GCA_964584555.1 uncultured Chitinophagales bacterium | reverse complement strand
ACTACTAAACTATTAAACCAATAAACTAATACACTAATGAAAATATAGTCACTACATGCTTTCTGATAAGATTATACTTGTACCACAACTAAACTATTAAACCAATAAACTAATACACCAATGAAAGTATCGTCACTATGTGGCATATAAAAACTACTACTTTATCAAATTTCCAAATCAAAAAAAATGCTGGTTATTTATGGAAATTTCATCCTTATTGACTCTATATAGAAAGGAATATTCAGTTTATGTTAGTAAATACGTATGGAAGTGCAGTTTTTGGTGTAGATGCCTATATCATCACCGTTGAAGTCAATGTTTGTCAGGGTAGCAAATACTATCTTGTAGGTTTGCCCGACAATGCCGTTAAAGAAAGTTGGAGCAGAGTAGAAAGTGCACTTCGTGCCAATAAATACAATATGCCCCGCATTAAAATTATTGTCAACCTCGCTCCAGCCGATATTCGCAAAGAAGGTTCTGCCTACGATTTGCCTATCGCAATCGGCATACTGTCTGCGTCAGAACAACTCTTTACGGACATGTTGGATAAGTATATTATCATGGGGGAATTATCTCTTGATGGCAAATTAAGGCCCATTAAAGGTGCGCTACCCATAGCTATAAAAGCAAAACAAGAAGGCTTTGAAGGCATCATAGTTCCTCGGGAAAATGCCCGTGAAGCCGCTATTGTATCCGGCATCAAGGTATTTGGGCTTGATCATATAGATGAAGTAGTGAATCTGCTTTCGGGTAAAGAGCGATTTGAACCTGTGCAAGTAAATACACGGGATGAATTCGTTTATAATTCCGCTATGGCTACCATTGATTTTGAAGATGTAAAAGGACAGGAAAATATTAAACGTGCCTTAGAAATTTCAGCAGCAGGCGGGCATAATGTGATCTTAATCGGACCACCGGGAGCCGGCAAGACCATGCTGGCAAAACGCCTGCCAACCATTTTGCCGCCGCTAACATTGCACGAAGCTTTAGAAACGACAAAGATTCACTCAGTTGCCGGTAGATTGAAATCTAATGCCTCTTTACTGTATGAGCGTCCATTTCGGGCACCACATCATACTGTTTCGGATGTGGCATTGGTGGGAGGTGGTGGCAATCCGCAACCCGGTGAAATCTCACTGGCACATAATGGTGTTTTATTTCTGGATGAATTGCCTGAATTTAAGCGTAGTGTATTGGAAGTGATGCGCCAACCTATGGAAGAGCGTAAAGTCAATATTTCCCGTGCAAAATTCAGTATTGATTATCCGGCAAACTTTATGCTCATTGCCAGCATGAATCCTTGTCCTTGCGGATTTTATAACCACCCCGAAAAAGAATGTGTATGCGCACCGGGTGTTGTACAAAAATATTTAAACCGCATTTCCGGTCCCTTACTCGACAGAATCGATTTGCATGTAGAAGTTACTCCTGTCAATATCAATGAACTTTCATCTGTAAAGAAATCTGAGAAAAGCAGTGTAATCAGAGAGCGAGTCATACAAGCGAGAAATGTACAATTAGAGCGGTTTAGTGCTTATGAAATTTATTGCAATGCACAGATGACCACCAAAATGACAAATAAATATTGCCAATTGGATGCTACTTCGCAAAAGCTACTTTCCACGGCTATGGATAAATTGGGATTGAGTGCTAGAGCTTACGAACGTATAATTCGCACAGCTCGTACTATAGCAGATTTGGATAGTTGTATCGATATTCAAACACATCATATTGCCGAAGCTATCCAATTCAGAAGCTTAGACCGAAGTAGTTGGGCAGGATAAAAACATCTGAATTTCAAGTTAAATGCAAAATTTACCTTTGTTAATTAACAAACCCTTTAAATTAAGTTATCATTAATCCAATGCATGCATTGGATTTTTTGATTTATTTTTACAAAAAACAAAGTTATGCCTGCACAAGCATCAAAATTAATTGGAGGAAATTTTCTCTTTTCCAATACACCTGCAAGTGAAGTTTTTACACCTGAAGATTTTTCAGAAGAACAAAAAATGATTGGCGATATGGTCAAGGATTTTTGCGTAAAAGAACTGCAAGGTCTTGGTATAGAACGCGTAGCACAAATGGATGCATCTAAGGATATGGATACAATCAAAGATATGTTTCAAAAGGCCTCCGAACTGGGTCTGTGTGGCGTATCTATTAGTGAGGAATATGGCGGCATGGGGTTAGATTTTAATACCGGATTAGTATTCAGTGAAAACATTGCCCTGGGTTTATCGTTTGCTACTACAATTGGTGCGCAAACTTCAATCGGCTCCTTGCCTATCGTGTATTATGGTACTAATGAACAGAAAGCTAAATATTTACCTAAAATTGCATCAGGCGAGTTTGTTTGTTCTTATTGTTTGACAGAGCCAACTGCCGGTTCTGATGCTAATAGCGGTAAGACGAAAGCTGTACTTAATGAAGCCGGTACACATTACCTTATTAACGGACAAAAAATGTGGATTACCAATGGAGGGTTTGCAGATGTGTTTATTGTATTTGCCAAAATAGATAACGATGAGAAATTATCTGCTTTTATCGTAGAAAAAGATTTCGGTGGTATTGAAATTGGCAAAGAAGAAAAGAAAATGGGAATCAAGGCATCTTCTACCGTACAATTGTTTTTTACGAATTGCCCTGTTCCGGTAGAAAACCTATTGGGTGAAAGACAAGCAGGTTTCAAAATGGCATTGAATATCTTGAACAGCGGACGTATAAAAATTGGTGCCGGTGCAGTAGGAGGTCTTAAATTCGCATTAGAAAGAGCATCAGAATATGCTACTCAACGAGTACAATTCGGCAAACCTATAGCTGATTTTGGTGCCATAAAAACTAAAATAGGAAAAATTGGTGCTGAAGCTTTTGCTATTGAATCAGCAGTATACAGAACGGGAGCGGATATCGACAAAAAACACGACGAACTAATTGCTGCAGGAGAAAATGAAAATGAAGCAAAAATCAATGCGATACGAGAATATGCCATTGAGTGTTCTATCCTCAAGGTATTAGGTTCAGAATCGATATGCAATGCAGCTGATGAAGCCATACAGATATTCGGCGGCATGGGATATTCTATGGAGACCGGAGTTGAAATGGCGTATCGCGATGCCCGTATTACTAAGATTTATGAAGGTACAAATGAGATTAACCGCATGCTTATTTTAGCTGAATTTTATAAACGTGCATTTCAGACTAAAGAAATAAAGATGAATGATGCCATGAAAACAATACCTCTTGGCATAGCTCAAAATTTCAATCCTTTTAACTCTGGTTTTCTTGCAGAAGAAAGTGAGATTGTTTCCAATATGAAAAGTGTATTTTTGATTATAACCGGAGCTGCAGGTAGAAAATTGAAAGCTAAATTAGTCGATGAACAAGAAATTGTAATGAATTTAGCTGATTTACTTTCCTATGCTTACTTGTGTGAGTCTGCATTATTGCGTGTTCAAAAACTGAAAGAACAAAATCATGATAAAGATTCATTAGCCATCAAAATAAAAATGACACAATCTTTCATTTATGATGCCTTGGAGCATTGCAGAAAAGTAGCTAATGAAGCGATAGACAGTTATGCAAACGGTGTAGAAAAATTTACCATCAGACGTGTCGTAGACGGATTGTTGAAAAACTACGATATCAATCCTAAAGATACACGAAGAGCAATAGCAGATGCAGTTTATGCCGCAAACGGATATCCTGTGTAGTG
>CAZPBT010000197.1:0-2196 GCA_964584555.1 uncultured Chitinophagales bacterium | reverse complement strand
CACGAAGAGCAATAGCAGATGCAGTTTATGCCGCAAACGGATATCCTGTGTAGTGAGTAGTGAGTAGTGGGTAGTGAGTAGTAAGTAGTAAGTGATAAGTGATAAGTGATAACCAATAACCAATAACCAATAACTAATAACTAATAACTAATAACTATTATCCAATAACCAATAACCAATAACCAATGACCAATCACTAATAACTAATAACCAATGACCAATCTCTAATAACCAATCACCAATAACTAATAACTAATATCCAATAACCAATCAAAAAAATAATGACAACATTCAAAAATAAAACTGTTTTCATTTCCGGTGGCACCAGAGGCATCGGTCATGCTATAGGTTTGCGATTAGCTCGAGAAGGCGCAAATATTGTAATTGCTGCTAAAACGACCGAACCACAACCAAAATTACCGGGTACAATATACACAGCTGCACAGGATATGGAAAATGCCGGCGGAAGAGGTTTAGCCATAAAGTGTGATATCCGAAGTGAAGAAGAAGTAATTGCTGCTGTTCAAAAAACGGTAGAAACTTTTGGTGGTATTGATATTTTAATCAATAATGCATCGGCCATCAACCTCTCTCCTACGCTGTTTTTAGAAATGAAACGCTACGACTTAATGCAGGATATTAATACAAGAGGTACTTTTTTATGTTCGCAAAAGTGCATTCCGTATTTATTGAAATCAGAAAATCCGCATATCTTAAATTTATCGCCGCCTTTATCATCCATCACCGAGCATTGGTTCAAAAATCATGTAGCCTATTCTATTGCAAAATTTGGCATGAGCTTATGTGTGTTGGGTATGAGTGGAGAATTTAAAGGTAAAATTGGCGTTAACGCACTTTGGCCGCGTACAACCATAGCCACGGCAGCCGTTCAGAATTTATTGGGAGGCGATTCAATCATCAATGCCTCTCGCAAGCCGGAGATATTGGCAGATGCCGCCTATTTTATTCTGAGCAGAGATGCTAAAACCTGTACCGGAAATTATTTTATGGATGATGAAGTTTTACAAAGTGAAGGCATTACAGATTTGGAGCAATATGCTGTAAAACCGGGCACGCCGCTTACCCCAGATTTCTTTGTTTAGTTTTTTACGAGCTTATATTTAGCATTTTATGGTATAATAGACAAAAGTTCCAATTTTGACCGCATTGCCAAAATTGTTACCTAATAACTATTGCACAACTTAATAAATAAATATAAACAATATATAATTAAATATAATCAGCATCGCTGCCCCAGCGGTATTCCATCAGCATTTGCAAGGCTTCTTCTACCTTTAATCCTTCAAACAGCACCTTGTATGTTTGTTGTATGATGGGCGTTCGTACATCGCAAGCATCTGCTATTTTCTTACTGATACTCACCGTTTTTATGCCTTCTGCAATTTCAGAAGAGGTAGATATAATCTGTTCCAAGGTTTCTCCTTTCGCCAATCTCGAACCAACGGTATAGTTTCTGCTTAATGGAGATGTGCAGGTCGCTATTAAATCTCCAATGCCTGCCAGTCCCAGAAACGCTTGTTTTTCCGCCCCCATGGCTGTAGCCAGTCTGATAATTTCACCCAGTCCTCTCGTAATCAAAAAAGCCATCGCATTATTGCCATAACCCAAACCGCCTAAAGCTCCTGCTGCCAATGCCATCGAGTTTTTGAGCACTCCTGCTAGTTCTACTGCAAAAATATCATGATTGCCATATACTTGCAATCGCTTGCTGCGTATGGCATTTTCGCCCTCACGGATTACCTCATCAAATTTGCTGGCTATTACGGTGGCGGCGGGATGCATATTGGCAATCTCTCGAGCTAAGTTGGGACCGCTCATGCAGCCTACTCGTTTCACTATGGTTTCTTCCAGTATCACTTTGCTCATTGTATATATATCTGCCGGACGAAGTTTTAAATCTTTATCCAGTAAGCTCTGCCCTTCTTCCAATTTGATATCAAATCCTTTTGTGCAATGAATAAGGATATGATTGGGTTTTAGCAAAGACGACATTTCGCGCATCAAAGGCCTGAATGCATCAGATGCCACTGAGGGAAATAATACATAACTGCTTTCGGTAATTTCTTGCAAATCATTGGTTGCCCGCACATTCTGGTGCATTTGTTGTCCGTTATTCAGTTTGTCTTTATTGATACTGTCTATGGCATCCTGTCTGCGTGAATAGATTAAAACATC
>CAZPBT010000196.1:0-6061 GCA_964584555.1 uncultured Chitinophagales bacterium | reverse complement strand
ACCGAGCCCTTTTTCATGCGTCTTACCATATCGTCTGTAACTACCCGCGGTGTTTTCCCGTTTTTAGGTTTCAATGCGCCAATAACAACATCTGCCCTTTCAATATTTTTAGCCATATTTATCGGGTCTAAAACGGAAGTATATATTTTCAGTCCCAGGTCATTTTGCAACCTTGACAAACGATAAATATTATCATCAAACACCTGCACGCTTGCCCCTAACGCCAAAGCACTTTTAGCAGCAGATTCGCCGACTGTACCCGCTCCGAGTATGACCACCCTGGCAGGGGGCTGCCCTGCAATTCCACCCAATAAAATTCCTTTTCCATATTCGTTGCTCAAATAGCGTGCGGCAATAGTAATGGCATAATTACCTGCTATTTCGCTCATACTGCGCATAAAAGGGTAAGTACCGTAATCGCCTTTTACATACTCGAAAGCAATAGCCGTGATGCGTTTTTCCATCATGCTTTTTATCATGCTTTTGGTTTGTGTAGGCAATAGTATGGGAGAAAAAATGAGTTGACCGGGATGCAACAATGTAATATCATTCGGACTAAGCGGACCTGCCTTCACCACGATGTCTGCTTTATAAACATCCTCTTTTGTATAGACCAAATCTGCACCAGCTTGTACATATTCTTCATCAGAAAAATGGCTGGCAGTTCCTGCATCTTTTTCTATTGCCACCCGAAAACCATAATTTATAAGTGCTGCAACGGAATTTGGCGTAATCGGAACGCGTTTTTCCTGATAGTCATTTTCTTTAGGAATGCCCAGAAATAATGATTTTTTTGATTGTTCCAGTTCAGCTAAAACTTCTTTTGGGTAAAGTGCGTATTCTGTTTTTATATTGCCTTTTATCGCTTCCATAATGCCCGCTTTTGTATTTAGGTTGAAAGTTCTATTTCAACCGTTCTTTTATCTGCATCTAATTTACCAATAAATATTTTAACATGTGGCACCGGCAGCAAATCTTCAAAATTATCCGGCCATTCAATCAGGCAAGTTTTATCTGAATATAATACTTCTTCAACACCGGCTTGTTTGGCCTCATCGGTACTTTGCAGCCTGTATAAATCAAGATGATAAACGGTATCACCATTTGCTGTAGTATATTCATTGATGATAGGATATGTAGGTGAAGAAACATTATCCGTTACAGCTAAACGTTTGCATATGCCTTTAATTATTGTTGTTTTTCCCGCACCCAGATTGCCATAAAAACAGAACGTATTCGTTTGTGGAAGAAAGGATAATATATAATCAGCTATCTTATCGTAATCGTGAATACCGATGTTGTTGAAGATTTTTCGCATGTAATTTAAGAGGTTAAAAGTCTGACAGAAACTGAATATATGCTAGCTTTATTTTGATTCATAAATGGCAAACGGAACGATAATTTCTTCTAAGGAAACACCTCCGTGCTGAAAAGTATTTCTATAATAATTTACAAAATGATTGTAGTTATTGGGATAACAGAAATAATAATCTTCTTTGGCAAAAACATAAGAAGAACTCACGTTAGACTTAGGCAACATGGCTTCTTCCGGATTGCGGAAGGCCAGTACTTCTTTTTCATTATAATTCAGATTTTTACCGGTTTTATAACGCAGGTTTGTTGTAGTGGCTTTGTCACCAATTATTTTTGAAGGATTTTGAACGCGTATCGTGCCATGGTCAGACGTGAAAATCAACCGCACTTTTTTATCTTTTAGTTTTTGAATGGCATTTAATAACGGCGAATGATCAAACCAGGATAAGGTGAGTGAACGATAAGCCGATTCGTCTCCGGCTAATTCTTTTAAAACTTCCATTTCGGTGCGCGCATGCGATAGCATATCTACAAAATTGTAGACGATTACATTTAACCTGTTATGCAATAAATTGAGCATATTGTCTTCTAATGACTTGCCATCTTTATTCGTCGTAATTTTAGTATAACTCGTTTTTCCCGTAAATCCAAGGCGTTGCAACTGTTCATTTAAGAAGAATTCCTCGCTGAGATTTTTGCCCATATTTTCATCGTCATAAAACCATCTGTCCGGATATTTTTTATCAATTTCCAAAGGCATTAATCCCGAAAAAATAGCATTGCGAGAGTATTGGGTAGTGGTAGGTAAAATTGAAAAAAAATGTTCTTCACTTACTTTTTTGAAGTCTTGTTTAATCAGCGATTCTATTACACGGAAATGGTCATAACGCAAATTGTCAATCAGAATAAAAAACGTAGTGGTGTCTTGTTGCAGATGAGGCAAAAGCTTCTTCTTTATAAGTGTGGCAGACAAAGTAGGTGTTGCATTATTGTTTAAGTCTTTTATCCATTTGAGATAGTTTTTAGAAATAAACTTGAAAAATTCCTTATTGGCTTCACCTTTTTGCATATCGAGTATGCCTTTCATATCTGCATTATTCGCCTGATCGAGTTCAAGCTCCCAGTAAATCAGTTTTTTGTATAATTCGGCCCATTCCTCGTGTGTATTCACGTTATTGAGCTCCAACATGATATTTTGAAACTCCTGACGATAATTTACCATCGTTTTTTCAGACACCAGTTTCTTGTTTTCTGTCAGCTTCTTTACCGACATCAGGATTTGGTTAGGTCGCACCGGCTTTATCAGGTAATCGGCAATTTGCGAGCCTATGGCTTCTTCCATGATGTTTTCTTCTTCATTTTTTGTAATCATTACGATTGGGGTATCCTTGCTTATGGTTTTTATTCGCGATAAAGTTTCCAGTCCGGAGATGCCGGGCATATGTTCATCTAAGAATATCAAATCATAATGTTCGGATTTAAATTTATCTAAAGCATCATGTCCGTTGCTTACGGGATCAACGATATAACCTTTCTCTTCTAAAAACAGGATTTGCGGTTTTAGCAATTCTATTTCATCATCTGCCCAAAGTATTTTTATTTCGCTCATGCTTTATGGTTAATAGTGATTTTTTTTTGTTTTTCTTATTTTAAGAATCAAGTTATGCTATTTTACCCATACACAACCGATTTCCGGGCAAATTAAGTAATTTTATTCTTTATTAAATGTGAAATTATCCAAAAATGCAGATTTAATTTTACTAGAATATAGAATCAAGCGTCAAGAACCAAGACGATAGTAGAGAGTAGTGAGTATTAAGTATTAAGTAGTGAGTAGTGAGTATTGAGTATTGAGTATTAAGTATTGAGATTTGAGATTTGAGAAGCAATATGAAAACTTATATTTTTACAAATTAGAAAATTTACCAATCTACCAATGACTAATGACTAATAACCAATAACCAATCTCCAATAACCAATCACCAATCTACCAATGACTAATGACTAATAACCAATCTCTAATGACCAATCTCTAATGACTAATCACCAATCATGAATAAACGCAAGATATTTAATGACCCTGTTTATGGTTTTATAACTATCCCCTATGAGATTGTATTTGATGTTATTGAACACCCATATTTTCAACGGCTGCGCAGAATTCAACAATTAGGCATGAGTTCCTTGGTATATCCGGGTGCCACGCATACCCGTTTTCATCACTCGTTGGGTGCCATGCATCTTATGCATCGCAGTTTGGAAGTTTTAAAATCAAAAGGTATCCAAATTACTGAACAAGAATCTCAAGCTGCCATACTGGCAATTTTATTACACGACTTGGGACATGGCCCTTTTTCGCATGCACTCGAAGGGATTTTACTGAAAAAATATCACCACGAAGATATTTCTATCTTGTTAATGGACAGGCTAAAAATGATAGCGACAGAACCGATAGAAATGGCTATTGCTATCTTTAAAAATACTTATCCCAAAAAATTTCTGCATCAGCTAGTAAGCGGTCAGCTTGATATGGACAGAATGGATTACCTCAACCGGGATTCGTTTTATACCGGAGTAAGTGAAGGCGTAATCGGCTATGACCGAATCATCAATATGTTGCATGTTCATAATGATAATATCGTGGTGGAAGAAAAGGGGATTTATTCTATCGAAAAATTCTTAGTAGCAAGGCGACTGATGTACTGGCAGGTATATTTGCATAAAACAAGTTTGGTGGCTGATTTGATGTTGAAAAATGCATTTTTGAGAGCAAAAGAAATATTGCAAAACGGGCAAAAAATAGGCAATATTCCAACCTGTTTATTAGCATTGCTGGCAGAAAACTATAAGGACGAAAACGAACTCTTATCCTTGTTTACTCAAGTGGATGATGCCGATGCTATATGCAGTTTGAAAAGTTTTATGTCGCATGATGATGAAATTCTAAAGCGCTTATCCTCCGGATTGATTAACCGGGTTTTATTTAAAATTGAATTTCTGCCTGAAAATATAGCCGATGAAAAATACAATCAGATAAGTCCTCAATTTAATGAAGATGAGCGCAGCTATTTTTTACTCAATGGCGAAGTAATGAATAACGTTTATAATCCTAAAAAGGAAAATATTTTTATTCTGTTTAAAGATGGCAGTATTCGGGACATTGCAGAAATTGCAGAACAGATGAATATTCGTTCCTTGTCGAACGAAGTAGTAAAATATTATTTGGCCTATCCGGAAAATAATTTAGTTTTGAATTGAAAAATAAATGCAATGCTTCAACCTAATGTACAAGCACTTTTAGCGATTTATAAAACTGCAATTCAGAATCTGATTCAATTAATAGAACCGCTTTCTGCAGATGAATTAAGTAAAATAAGAGATAGTAAAACACAGGATGAAGATTGCAGATCGATAAAAACGATAATAGAGCACTTGATATTTTCCGGTTATTGTTATACAAATTATTATCAGGTTAATGCGGGGTATTTATTGCCACGTCCGGAAAAACGGAGTTATGGTGAATCTTCCGCTATTTTGGCAAATGAGCTGGAAGCGATGTATAAGCATTGCGAGAATTTCTTTATTGAGCATCCTGATATATCCATTACAGAACTTGATAATGCAAAAAAAATATACACTCGTTGGGGACAATTATATGATATCGACCAACTTTTTGAACACAGCATAGTTCATATACTCAGACACCACAGACAAATTTCAAATTTTTTGAAGCAATAAATAATTGTGGTTTTAAAAAGTGATTGATTGTTGCACTAAAGAATTTTCCGCTGTATATTCTTTATCTTTAGTCCATGTTTACTCTTTCAGAAATAGCGACTATACTCCATGGAAGTGTAGTCGGCGACGAACAACGTTTTATAAAACGTCCGGCAAAAATAGAAGATGCACAAGCAGATGAAATTACTTTTTTAGCCAATGAAAAATATATTCCGCATTTAAAAACTACTCATGCAGGCTGTGTTGTCATTTCAACAAATCTGTATGACAGTCCCTATATTTTTGAAGGCTGGAAATCGGATAAAAATTTTATTTTGGTGGAAGATGCCTATGTGGCCTTTACACAACTATTGCATTTAGCCGAACAAAATACCAAACATGAGGTGTACAGTTCCAATTATAAAATTGGAAAAGACACAGTCATTTACGAGCATGTGTTTATTGGCAATAATGTGCAGATAGGCGATAATTGTATCATCTATCCGAATGTGAGTATCTATAAAGATTGTGTAATCGGCAACAACTGTATTATCCATTCGGGTGCAGTAATCGGCAGTGATGGTTTTGGATTTGTACAGCAACAAAATGGGGAATATCATAAAATCCCACAACTTGGTAATGTAATTATTGAAGACAACTGTGAAATTGGTGCCAACACCTGTATTGACAGGGCCACTATGGGCTCTACGATTATCCGGCGTGGCGTTAAGCTCGATAATTTAATTCATGTGGCACATAATGTAGAGATTGGTGAGCATACTGTTATCGCATCACAAACCGGCATATCCGGTTCTACAAAAATCGGGCATCACAATCGCATTGGTGGACAAGTGGGTTTTGTGGGGCATATCAGCATAGCTCCTTATACACAGATTAATGCCAAGAGTGCCGTGGCAGGAAATATTACCAAAGAAAACCAGGCATTATCCGGTATCCCGGTCATGGATATCAAACTGCATTTCAAGGCTATTGCCGCATACAAACAACTTCCGGAACTCTTGCAGCGAGT
>CAZPBT010000195.1:0-6114 GCA_964584555.1 uncultured Chitinophagales bacterium | reverse complement strand
TAAAATAGTTGATTTCTCACATTTTCCTCCAACTTAACAAGGAGGAGGAATTAAAGGGGAGGTTCTTGATAAAAAAATCAACTATTTTTAAAATTGGAATGTTTGTCCTGAACTCAGGTTAATACTTAAGCATTACCCATTGCAGGTTGCGTTTATTTTCACTGGGCAATAACATGGTAAAACCATCTATCTGCTTCCCTTTTTTGGGCACGACAGCTATGTTTTCTTTGTCAGAATTAAATAAGCTCACCCGTTTACTCTGTCCATTTGGATTCAAGTTGTATTCTATAAAATTTCCGGAATTGTAATAATCTTCGTGATATAAAAATTTGAGCAGAGTATTGGATTCAAAAAAAGCGAATGAAGAATACATGGCATCATCATCTTCAGAAATTTGTGATTTGGGCATCGTGCTTTGCCACTCAATAATTCCTTCTTTATTGACGGAGTAAGTCATCATATCATAAAACTGAAACTGGTCGACATAGCGAACTGAATAGGCATAGGGCGTTACACCATAACTTCCATTATTCGATATTGAGTTTCTATCTACTTTGGTAAATTTGTATTCCGCCTCTGTAATCAGTAACATGCCGCCATCACTGCGTGGAATAATGCGTTTGGGTTTGAATAAAGATGCTTTATCTTGCCAGCTGTTAAAATCATACGTTTGTGTTTTCTGCAAAATATCTTTAGTGAATTTAATTGTGTTAGACATGAGCACATTATTCGTTCTGAAATCTATCGTCTTCATGATATAACCGATATCATTTTTATCCTGTTCGTTTTTGTATGCCGCACTGATATAAAAAATATCACGACTGTTTGACGTCTCTGTAATCAGATTTTTATAAGCAAAATCCTTATCATTAATAGGAATCTCTCCTATGGTTTTTGTTTCCGGATTATAAGTGTACACCGTATAGCGTTCCATATCATAATCTGAAGTATTGAAATTATTAAATACGTCACCTACTACACCCATCACATAGCCGTTATTGTTTACCCGTACAGATTTCAGCATCGGGTTCTTCCCGTCTGAAAATGAAAAAATATTTTTTGATAAAATGCGCAATGAATCATTCAAAACAGTAAATCGCACAAACAATGAAGCCCTTGAGCGAATAACGCCAAAAAGCAATATTTTAGATTTATCCGGAGATGTTTTCACATAAAATGTTTTACCCTCATTGCCAATGGCTGCATTAGATATCGAGTCTAAAGGATAATAATCATTCTGGATATTGAGGTTATTATCCATTTGTTTTGCTCGTAAATACAGATAACCGTTTTCTTTCAGTGTATAAAAAAGCCATAAATTATGTTCGGTCGGTAAGAAACTTTCAATCTTGAAGTCTTTTCCTTTATATGGCAACTCGCGGCGGTTCTTTACTTTCAGATTATCATCATAACTTATCAGCTCGCTTTGGTTTTGCCCGAAATAATGCACGAGAATACCCGCAGGGCTATTGCCAATCAGTTCGTAATCGGAATAAGCACTAGACACTTTCTCGGGTGTTGATTTAATGATGGTTTGTGCCGAAAGCTCATACGAGAAAAAAACAATACCAATTATACTCCATATGGTCTTGTGGAGGACGGTAAGGCTGATATAAAATGTCTTCTTTTTCATTTGTATATGATACAAATATGCGCATTATTTCTTTTGACGTGGGTCTAATGCATCTGTTAATCCTTCACCTACGAGGTTAAATAATGTTACTGTCAAAAATATGGCAATACCCGGAAATATAGCCACCCAAAGCTGTGAGCGGCCTCCTCCTGCTACTGAAAGCAGTTTTCCCCAGGTAAGTGTTTCGGGCGGAATGCCCACTCCTAAGAAAGACAGAAAGGATTCTGTAAGAATAGCGGATGCTATGCCAAAAGCAATAGTGATTAATACCGGAGATATGGCATTAGGTATAGCGTGCTTCAGCAAAATGCGCCATTGAGGATATCCCAACGCTTCTGAGGCTTCAATATATTCCAAACTTCTTACTTTAAGCAATTCCGCACGGATAAACCGTGCTATTCCAGTCCAGGAGATGCAACCAATAACCGCCATAACCAAATAGATACTGGGTTTGGAGATGGCCACTATGGCAATAATTAAAAACATGGCAGGCAGTGAAACCAATACCTCAATCAACCTTTGGACAATGATATCCATAGGTATTGCCATTTTCTTTTTGAAAAAAGGAATGGGTTTTAATGCGAACCCTGCCAGATAGGCTAAAAAGAAAGAAGAAACAATGATGATAAGTCCTAAAAACACCTTTCCGAAAGCAAATGCATAAAAGAACCCGAAGAAACCAAAAATAAAAGACATGAAGATGGTAGCACGCGAAATGCGCAATCGGCTGTCACCAAAAAAACCGGCTAAAGAACCCAAAAGTATACCGATGATACTGGCAATAGTCATAGATACCAAGCCTACTGTCAATGCAATTCTTGTTCCGTGTATCAGTGCAGATAAAATATCTCTTCCCAAAGCCTCAGTTCCCAGCCAGTGCCGCCATCTCAAACTTTTCACATCTTGTTTGCCAAAAGGTGATACGAAACCGAAATTCAAAATATCTTGTGTACCCGGCGAATAGGGAATGGGAGTCCGTACTACGGCATCAAACTTCTTATCCAGCCATACAATATTGTTTAATTCCTGCGGATATTTTGCCAGTTTAAGTTTTACACCATATTCATTAAAAATCGGAAAATAAGATTTGCCGTCTAACTTACAATAAATAGGCTTTTCGTTGGCTAAGAAATCTGCCAGCAAAGCTATTAAAATCATAAAGCCAACAACATACAGCGAATACAAAGCGCGTTTATTTTTTTTAAACTGCCTTTTGACCAGCGACCAGTAATCTTGCTTTAATTCTTCTGCCATTTTTATTTTTTATCGAATTTAATACGTGGATCTACAACTGCATATAAGATATCGGCTACTAAAAAACCTACCAGCGTAAGTATCGCAGAAAACATTACGATGGTATAGACAATAGGATAATTTCTGGCTAGCAGTGCTTCATAGGCTGTTTTTCCCATACCCGGAATAGTGAACTTAAATTCCAGTACTAATGCACCGCTTATCAGCAACGGAAACACGTTGGCAAAAAGAGTAATGATAGGCAGGAGTGAATTTTTCAGGGCATGTTTCCATAACACAGTATCTTCATCCAAGCCTTTAGCTCTTGCAGTTCGGATATAATCCTGTCCAAGTGTATTAATCATTGCACCGCGCATCTGTCTTGATAAGAAAGCCAAGCTGCCATAAGTAAAACAAATAACAGGTAATACCAAATGATGGGCACGTGTCCATAACTTTTCTAAGAATGACATCCCCTCTGTAATTTGCCCAACACCATTTGCCGGAAAAATATCCAGAAAGTCGCCACCACCTAAAAACATAATTAATAAAGTAGCTACCCAAAAATTGGGCAGAGAATATAACACGAATAATGATGTAGTGATTGATTGATCCTTGGCGCTGCCTTTGTTTGCCGCTGAAGTAATACCCAAGGGTACGGCAATTAGATAGGTCAATAAAATAGAGATAAAACTAAGAATTAAGGTCCAGCGCAAAGCCGACCATATTACTTCTTTTACAGGACGACCATCTTGATAAGAGATTCCGAAATCGCCGCGAATAAATTTGGCTATCCAGCGATGATATTGGTTATTAGTACCATACCAGTAAAATGCAGGAATAAGGTGTTTGTTCGGTTGTTGTGTTTTTAATACTGTTTGATAAGCATTTCGGGTAGAATCAAAAGCTGGCTGCAAGGCTGTTCTTACCTGGGCATTAGAATCCAGTTCTGTTTGAATATCTGCCATCGTTGTTTTCAGTATTTGCTCGTCATTTTCCAAAAACAATTTTTGTATATTGGATTTAATACCGATTAATATATCTCCATTAGCCGAATCCTTAGTAACATCTGCTGCTCTGAGATTAAAAGTTTTTATACTTTCGTAATAGGGTGCTATTTTATCCCAGTTGCCATATCGTTCAGCTAATACTCCCAGATTATCCCGATGGAATTTTTTTGCCACCTCATATAAATATTTTGGTTTAGCTGCATTCGTCACTTCAAAATAAAAAATGGGCAAATCTAGACCCAGTTCTTTACGTTTGTCAATATAGGCTTTTTCTGATGCTAGCGAATTAGCACTACTTCCGGCATCACTTCCTGAGTTGAGCATCTGCTCTACGGGATCACCGGGCACATGCACACTCAAATAAAAGGTAGCCAAAGATATCACGATCAGTGTCGGGATAAAAATCAGGATGCGTTTGACTATATATTTTAACATGTGTATTTCTTCGTTAATCTTCTACTTTATATCCTTTCTTTACTTTAAATCCGGCAAACCATGCACCCGGATAGATAGATGTTTCGTGTAAATTTTCAAATCGTTTGTGAATGCAGTTTCTGAATATCTGTATATATAAATAAATATATGGCAAGTCGGCATTTTGTATTTCCTGCCATTGCAAATACATTGCATTGCGTTTCGCAGAGTCCATTTCCACACGGATATCTTCAATCAATTTATCTGTTTTAGCATTGCCAAAGCTCATGTAATTTCCGCCATCTATTGCACCCGAAGTATGATATATTTGTTTATCGTCTTCCAATCCTGGAGCACTTACCCATCCTTGATACCATAATTGACATTTGTGTTTTTTCAAATCATCTAAAAACAAGGACCAATCCATTGGTTTTACATTGATGCGTATGCCTGCCTGATAACATGCTCTTTGAAAAAGCAAGCCCACCATCTCACGTACCGGGTTGCCGCTGTTGTAAGTATAAGTGAGTTCAAAATCTGTTTTTTTGCCGTCAATTACTTTGTCCAAAACGCCATCGTTGTCAGCGTCTTTCCATCCTCTTTCTGACAGCATCTTCATTGCCAAATCCGGGTCATAAGTATATGGCTTTATGCTGGTATTATAATATGGTTTTCCGGGCTGAATAGAACCGACAGTGCGCTGTGCAAATCCATAAAAAACTTTATCTATTAATTGATCTACATTCATTAAATGAGCCAAGGCACGTCTTACTATCGTATCTTTTAGGATAGGGTCTGAATAATTCATGCCTATACCCTGATAGCCAAACATGGGTGGATTGGATTTGATGAAATTTTTAGTAAATTTTGGAGAGTTGTCTAAATCAATATAATCTTTAATGGGGGTGGAATAGACAAAGTCCAATTGTTCGTTTTTTAGTGCTGTGAATGCCGTATTGAAATCATTAATCGTTTCAAAAACCAAACGCTTCGGAAATGCTTCAAAATACATATTGACATTAACTAACTTATCGCCCCACCAGTTTTTCTTTTTTTCTAGAATTACCCGCTGTCCGGTTTCAAAAGCAATGGCTTTATATGCTGCAGAACCTTTAGCCATATCAATATCGTGCGCCGCTTTATCCGAATTAAAAAAATCTGTAAATTCTTTTATGTCATTTGCCGTACTCAAGCGATCGGCATCGGAAATTAATTGAGAAAAAGAGTATTTTCTCAATATATGTTTAGGGTCGAATACATTTTCGGGCAAAATTTTTATTTCGTAAAATGAACTCAACAAATCAAGAATTAAACCTGTACGAAAAGTAATCTTACGAGGATTATCAGGATATAAAATTATTTCTTTAAAAAAATCTACCCCTGGTCTGAGGTTTGCCGTTTGTGCATTTGGACACATGACGGCTTTATAAGAGAAAGCAACGTCATTTGCGGTTATTGGTGTTCCATCGTCCCATATTGCTTCAGGTCTTATTTCAAGTGTAGCCGTAAGTTCATTACCGTTGCGGATAACTTCGGGTACAGCCTTTGCCAACACCGGCAGCATATTATACGTTTTGAAATCGTAAGCAATAAGCGGCTGAAATACATAAGGAGAAATATAGTTTCGGGTAGTTGCATCCGATACGGTAAGCGGGTTTAGTCCTTTTGGGTCGGATAAAACATGGATAACTACTTCGTTTTTATAAACTTTCTTATGATTAAATAAATTTAAAGAAGCGAGTAAAAGCAAGAGCAAAATAACCCCCAATAAAACGTATATCGTCTTCTTTATGCGCATAGCAAAACTGTTGAATATCTACAAAT
>CAZPBT010000194.1:0-6129 GCA_964584555.1 uncultured Chitinophagales bacterium | reverse complement strand
GCTTTAGCGTGTTCTTGCTCATTTTGGGTTTCGAGTGCGAAACCAACAGAAATTTGATTGTTTTTCTTAATCTTTCCGAACTCATAAGCAATATCTACATTTTTTTTCAAGACCAAACTAAATTCATCATCCGATTTCTTAATTTTCTCACCGGCAACTACTTTCGGCGTATAATCGGCAACGGCGGCGGCAAATATGCAGACATCAGCTTGGTCAAACTGCTTTTTACAAGCGTTATACATTTCACTTGCTGTGGTAACTCTGATGGTGGTAATAAAATCGGGGACATCCAGTTTGGACGGACCTAAAACGAGCGTTACGTCAGCACCCATGGCTACTGCTTTTTTTGCCAGCTCAATGCCCATTTTTCCTGATGAATGATTGCCGATAAACCGAACAGGATCGAGTGGTTCGTATGTGGGACCCGCTGTAATCAGTACTTTTTTACCTGCAACCAAAGAAAGGGGTTGTTCTTTGTCCGTTTTCCCGGATTCGGGCATATTTATCGATAAAAAAGAAACAATTTCTTCAGGCTCAGCCATCCTTCCTTCGCCTATAAGCCCACTGGCTAATTCGCCGGAGTTAACTTGTATGAGTTTATTCCCGTTTTTTTGCAGCGTTGCTATGTTGTTTTTGGTAGAAGGATGTTTCCACATATCCTCATCCATAGCCGGAGCGATAAAAACCGGACAGCGCAAGGATAAAAATACACCCATCAGTAAATTATCACAAATGCCATTTGCCATTTTTGAAATGGTATTGGCAGAAGCCGGAGCAACAAGCATCAAATCAGCCCAAAGTGCCAGATCTACATGGTTGTTCCAGTTGGTTTGTGTGGAATTTGTATAAGCGGTCAGGCATTCATTTTTAGAGAGCGTGGCCAGCGTTAGCGGCGAAATAAAATCTGTTGCAGAATTTGTCATTATTACCCTGACTTCTGCTCCTTGTTTTACCAGCAAACGAACTAAAAATGCGGATTTATAAGCTGCTATGCTTCCGCAAACCGCCAGCAAGATTTTTTTATTTTGCAACGGATTAAGCATGGATCTTATGGGAGTTGATTTTGTCAAATTTTATTGTTTTTACAAAATCTGATGCTGAAATAATAAGCAGACAAGCCTTTTTCTACAGAAAACTATATAAAGACAAATCTGTAATTAGTCGTTTTTGATATACGTTTCGTTATTAACGAACTCATTCAACGCAGTAATTGTCGTTTTAGGCAATTTCTCGTAGTAACGGGAGATTTCAATTTGCTCTCTGTTTTCGAAAACTTCTTCCAGATTATCTGTTGCAGAAGCAAATTCTTCCAGTTTACGGTGAAGTTCTTCTTTTAATTTTGCATTCATCTGCTCAGAACGTTTTGAAATAACATTTATCGACTTGTACAAGTTGCCAGTTTTAGCTGCTAATTCATCTAAATTTCTGGTTTCGATATAGGCTGAAGCTTGTTTTTCTTCTTTTTTTGCAGTTGACATGGTTAGTAAATTATAGATTATGAATTTTAAATCCTGATTATAAATTTTAGTTCTTTTTGTTCAATTTCTCCAGCTCACTCAAATGTGTGCTTGCGGGATAAGTTGTTTTGAAGAAAGCATATTCTTTTTGTGCATCGGCTAAGCGTTCGTCTTTTTTGTCTTTATAGCTTCCTTCAGCGTATTTAAAGAGAGATTTGGATATTAGGAAATCAATTTTTTCGTGATTCTCATACTCGGGATAATCTTGCAAAAACTGACGCAGTGCCACAGATGCTGCCTTATATTCCCCTATTTTGTAATATAGATATGCGGCTTCGTATGCTTTTTTGCGCAATTTGGCACGTAGCTCATCCATTTTGGTATTGGCTTCTTTCACACGTTCGCTTTTTGGGTATTTATCGACAAAAACCTGAAAAGCGGCAATCGCTTTTTCTGTATCAATTTGCTCTAGTGAATAGCGAGGGGAGGTTTTGGCATAACAAATGGCTTCATTGTAGGCGGCTAATTCTGCTTTTTCGCTGAAGGGATAAGTATTGTAAAAACTGCGGAAGTAAAAAGAGGCCAACTCATAGCTTTTGTTGAGAAAATGAGCATTGGCATATTTGAAATAAATATCCTCCACATTTTTCTGTCCTTTATACACCGTTAACAACTCCTCGTAAATGGGAATTGCTTTTTCGTATTTCTTCTTATTGTAGTAGTTATCCGCAATTTGCAGTTTGGCTTCCATGTCATTGCCCTTAAGCAATTTTTGCGTTTTACGGTCGCAGGCAAACAGCAGCAATACAGATATGAAAAGAATATAGAAATTCCTGAAAAACATAAGCCTGCAAAAATAAGAAATAAATGTGGAAAAATAAGGGTTTTGTGTTGAAGAAGGCTTAAAAATGCTGATTTTTAGGCTCGTGCGTGTTAAATAAATTTAAACACACACTGAAAGTAATACTAAAGAAAGAGGCCGGATATTGTTCAGCCTCTTTTTATGGGTAGATTTAAAGCAGAAGACTATGCGAAACATGTTTTATTATTCAAGGCTTACATCTCCCAAGATACACAGGTAATTTGTCTTTGGTTGAGGATCTGTTTGATTTGCTCTTTAATTTCAATATCTCTTTTTCGTGAAATATCTTGCTTAAATACTATATTAAGCTGAGCTGCATACTCGTTGGTACTGATTGCCCAAATTTTTATACTATATAGTTGTTGCACGCCCTCTATTAATACAATTAGTTGTTGAATTTCTTTCTTATTTACAGAATCAGGTGTTTTTCCAATGAGTAATTCAAAGCTTTCTTTAAGCAGCTTCCAGCTGCTCCATGCAATGATTACCGAAATCAACATACTGAGTAATGCATCAATCTTTGTATATCCGGTGTAGTAAATAACCACACCACCAATACAGACTGCCAAGGATAGCAGCATATCTGCCAGCAAGTGCCAGTAAGCAGACTTTACGTTTACATCTTCTTGTTTATGTGATAAAAAGAATAGAGCAGAAATTCCATTAACAAGTATGCCGGCTAAGGCTACTATGGCAATCGTTTTGCCTTGCAAAGGTGCAGGATTTTTTAACCGCAAAATGGCTTCATAAAAGATGACAAAAACACTAATCAACAATACCGCAGAATTAAAAAATGCCACGATTATGCTTACTTTTTTATAACCGAATGCGTATTCTTCCGATGTTTTCACTTTGCACAGCCAAACGGATATCAACGCCAGTATTAAGCATAAGACATCAAAAAAATTATGTCCTGCATCGGATATCAAAGACAGGGAATGCTGTGAAATACCATAAATCAGCTCTATAATTACAAAAATTGAGTTAAGCACAATACCCACATAAAAGGCAGTGGTTAACGAATGGCTGTTCAGTTTTTGTATCGCAGAATGTGCGTGGTGATGGTCGTGTCCCTGCCCCATTTATTGCGTTAAGCTTTTCGATTTTAACTGGGCAATATCTTCCTTTATTTTTATTTCTCTGTTTTCAGGGCTTGGATGGGTACTCATAAAATCATCCTGATTTCCACCGCCAGAAGCTTGTTTCAAAATTTCCATTACACCCAGCATTTCTTCGGGATTATATCCCGTCTGATACATGTATTTCACCCCAAATTTGTCGCTCTCCAGCTCATCATCTCTTCCATACTTAAGTCCAATTACATTACTTACATAAGAGGCTATTTGTGCCGTATTCATATCGCCGCTGCCCATGGCTACGCCTTGCACGATGCCATTCATCAAACCTTGTTTTGCCATCTGCTCAGATGAATGCCGGTTGATGACATGCCCCATTTCGTGACCTAACACTCCCGCTAACTGATCTTCATTTTGCAGGCGTTTTAGCAAGCCCATAGTGATAAATATTTGTCCGCCCGGCAAGGCAAAGGCATTTATCGTTTCGGGATCAGCCAACACATGAAAATGAAATTCGTAAGGTGAGTTCTTTGCTTCGGTGCCATTCACCAGTTTTTGCCCGATGGCTTGCACTTTGAGTTGTACATTCTCATCAGGATACAAACCACCAAATTGCGCTGCCATCTCCGGTGCTGACTGCAAGCCCATGGCTACTTCTTCCTGCGGAGTTAAATCCACCCTTTGTTTTTCGCCGGTTACGGGGTTGACTTGAGATTTGAAGAAATATGAAATTACGGAAAACCCTATAAAGGCTAACATAATTAATAAGCGAAGTTTGCCACTGCTTTGCATAATAGTTTATTTTTTTTCGTAAACGTCTTTTAATAAAAAAATCAGCAACAACAAGAATGACGTAATGCCACCCAATGTATAAAAGCCGAATGAAATAAGCATGGAAATTGCTGCTGTACACCAAATAGCGGTGATATTGGAAAAATCTTGTACGCCGTTTCCGCTGTCAATGATAAACATGCGAGCTGAAATAAAGCCGATGGCAATAATAATAGATGCGATAATTACCCATTCCATACCATTTGCCTCGCCTTGCATTTTTAATGCAAATACACAGATTGCCGCAGTACCTAAAGCCAGCGTACCAAACGTGCGGATTCCGGCTATTTTTCCGTTTTTCTGTCGTTCCAAACCAATCAACACACCAATAATAGTGGCCACGACTATACGAATTAATGGAACAAATTCAGGTGTTAGCTGCATACATGTAATTTTTTAGTAAAATAAAGGTAGTGTTTTTTTGTTAAAGTGATGAGAAAACGAACTGGACGAAAATGAGTAGTCCTTTATAAATGAGATTCTATAAAGCATTTTCATTTTCTGAATAATAAAACCAAAACAGGAAAAAAGCACTTAACCCCGTAAATATGTGCCATAAGGAATGTCCTTGAAAAACGGATGTAGGGTTACATACGATTTTTAGTATATCTAAAGTGCGCAAAACAAATGCACCGATAACAAACAACAAGCTCAACCAAGCAAATTGAATACTTAAAGCTTTCTTATTTCGATTATAATTGATTAGGGTAAAAAACAGTATCAGGATGATAAGCAAAGGTAATAATATCAGGCTTGAGACATGTAAGTGCAAATACACAAAAAAGATGACAAGTAAACTTAACACTAAGATATACAGTGTCTTTATCCAGTATGTGAAGTGTAGTTGGAAATAATAATAGCTACTAATTGCCAAACACGATAAACAAACAGCATACGTTGCATTCATATCCACTCGCTGTCCTGTCCAGGTCATGGAGGCATGAAAAAACGAACTGCCAAAGCACAAATAAACCAAGCTTAATCCGCAAAAAGCCATCAAAGCAGGAAATTGCTGTAAACTGTTCCTGTTGCTTGCATTTGTGCTTTTTATACTCAGACCAAGTATAATACTGCCAAGGAAAAAATAAAATAAATTAGAGTAAGTATTTACCGGCTGATGAAATAAGTGTCCGGTTCTGTATAGCTCACAATATTCTGCGGTAAGTGCAGACTTGCTGATTTGCATACCCGACCATATTGATTCACCAAGCGCATGGTTTAAATAAAAGAAAACCAAACCCAAGACAAGGGTAAACAATAATGAGAATAAGAATATGCGTAAGTTTCGTGTCTTAATCATCTTATAAAAATGCTCTGCTTGTTTTAATTCTATTTGGAAAGTCTTCTTGTAAAAATAAGAAGTTTGACGAACTATCTGGAGAAGTCTGGACAGTCATTCATGATTATTTTTGTTAGGAGATGAGTAGGAACTTTATTATCTTGTCCTGAATATAATTATGAAAACGATTCTGATTACGATTATTTCTCTTTTTTCCATAAAATCTTGCTTTAACAGCAATTCTTTTAAGCTCATTGTTGCCATGGAAGATGCTGCTGATTTAAAAGCCGGCAACAAGGTGAAGTGTAAAGGCGTAGAAGTGGGTGAGGTAAAAACTATTCAAATAGTGGGCAATAAAGTCTATGCAGAAATCGGCCTGAATAATGACTTTCATCCGGTAAAAGGCACAACCGCACAGGTTAATTTTGAGAACCTACTGGGAGGTAAAAGTCTGGTATTATACCCTTCATCTTCTGAAGAACTGCTCGTCTCCGGTGATACTATAAATGCTACAAAAAATGAAAGTATAGGTATTATTGAGGATATTATGAAGAAAAACCTTCCCATAGACTCTATTATGGGCGACCTTAACTTAGATTCTATCGGCAGTGAACTATTAAAAGA
>CAZPBT010000193.1:0-6139 GCA_964584555.1 uncultured Chitinophagales bacterium | reverse complement strand
TGTCAACCAGAAGCTCCATGTTTTTTCTTGTATCTGCCAGATTTTCGTATGTTTTCGAATTGCTGAAAAATAAATGCCTGCAAATTGAACCTGCTTTGAAAATCGGAGGATATACGGCCGACGATTATTATGACAGAGGTTTGGGGAAGAAATTTTATATGGGTGCAGATGTAAGAATGCGTTATCTGATAAAAAAGAAATTTGGCTTTAGTCTGGGTATGGATTATGATTATATTCGTTATAAACGCAGTGGTACAAATGCATTATTTCAACAAGATTATAACCAGAAAACCACATTTAATAATTTGCATTTTAACGTGGGAATTTGCGGAAATATTACGATAAATACACGTAAAAAATAATGTCAACACGGATTTCGTTTCTTAAAGTATTTACAGTTGTCATTGTCGCACTGCTGAGTATATTAGTTCTTTCATTAAATCATACTTTACGCGTACCATCTATATTTGATGGCAAATTATATACACAGTTAGAAATTAAAAAAGCACAAAAACCTTTTATTATTCCGGAAGCAGCCATTGATTTACCACCGTTGACTGATTGGGCTGACAGCAGCATAGCACAGCAATACGGCTATATTGATTTATTACTAAAAAACAGCAATACTACCTCTTTTCTGGTGCTTCGAAATGATACCCTCATTTTTAAACGATACCTTAACGGTGTAAAAGAAGGTGAAGTAACCCAGCTTTTTTCTGTAACGAAAGTATTTGTAACAGCTATGGCAGGTATTGCACTGAACGACAAGCATTTTGAAAGTGTTGAAGATCCGGTTACAAAATATTTGAAAAAACTGCCTGAAAAAGGCTTTAATAAGCTTACACTCTTACAATTGATGCAGATGCAGTCGGGTTTAAATTATGATGAATATGGACAATGGTATAAAACACTGGCATTTTATTATGAACCTAATTTGACCAATGCCATACAACACGCCAAATTTGTAAAACAACCCGGAACTGAATACAAATACAAATCCATTGATACGCAGATTTTAGGTGAATGTATCAATGCAGCAATTGGCAAACACAAAAAAATCACGGATTTCTTTTATGATGAAATCTGGAATAAAATAGGTGCTCAAGATTCCGCATCGTGGAGTTTGGACAGCAAAATTCATCGCTCCCCAAAGTATTATGGAGGTTTGAATATGTCGGCACGTGATTTAGCTAAATTCGGGATGATGGTTGCGCACAACGGTAAATTTAAAAATAAACAAGTACTGCCTAAAAATTGGTTTCATTACTGTGATGATACATTACACCGAAGCAGTGAAGAAGAAAAATATTGCATGGGTTGGTATTATGCACATGACGATGATAGTTCAAATGTCTATTATGCAGCCGGTTTCGGAGGGCAGATTATGATGATTAACGAAACGAAAAATGTGATTGTCATACGGCTGGGCACCGACAGGGGTGGGGTTTCCTGGTACGCTATGATGAAAAAACTTTCAGAAATCATCTGATATTGTGCACAATACTGACTACAGAACATAAATATTGTTTTAAAAATAGTTAATTACCGGATTAATCCATTGGAAACCCTTATTTTTGTGGCTCAATTGAAAAAATGAAACATTACTACTTATTTCTTCTTTCTTTCGTTTGCTTGAGCACTGCATCATTTGCTCAAAAAACGACGACGGTAAAGCCTAAAACTACAAAAGCACCCACTAAGCCGGTGACGGCAAAGCCTCCTGTTAATCCGTTTAAAACAAAGTTCGATTCTATTTCCTATTTTATAGGCATACAGATTGGAAACGATATGAAAAATAACGGTGCGACAGAATTGCAACCATCCCAAATCAGCAAAGGAATAAAAGATGCTATGTCCGGTACAAAACCTCAAATAGACATGCAGGCTACGATGATGTTGGCGCAAAATTATTTCATGCAAAAACAGCAAGAAAAAGCAATGATGAAAATGTTGCAAAATCAGCAGTTCTTTGCACAAAATGCAACCCGTCCCGGCGTAAAAACGACTGCCAGTGGCTTGCAATATGAAATACTGAAAGATACAGCAGGGCCTAAACCGCTTGCTACAGATATGGTAAAAGTGCATTATCACGGAACATTTTTAGACGGCAAAGTATTTGACAGCTCTGTAGAAAGAGGACAACCTGCACAATTCCCGTTAAACGGTGTTATCCCGGGTTGGACTGAAGGATTGCAGTTAATGTCTGTCGGTTCAAAATACAGACTGTATGTGCCTGCAAATTTAGCCTATGGTGAACAAGGCATGCCCGAAGGTGGAATTGGACCCAACGAACCTTTGATTTTTGATGTGCAATTACTTGATATTGTAAAACAACAACCACAACAACAGCCTGATATTCAGGTAGTGCCGCAAACACCGACTAATTTACCAAGTGGAGGACAATAAATTTTTAAATATTATTAATAAATCAATGAAAAAAACAGTATTTATCGTATCGTGCGCCATTGTCGTATTGATGGCATCATGCAACACCGGTAGTAATGGAAATGTACACGCCGGAAAAATTAAAAAAGATGTAGACTCTGCGTCATACACTATTGGTGTGGTTTTAGGAAAAAACCTCCGCAATGGCGAAGTGGACAGTACTTTTAATCTTGACCTGATTTATAAAGGAATTTATGATGAACTGAACAGCAAAAAACTGGCTATTCCTTTTGACCAAAATACTAGCTTAATGCAAGTACAACGTTTTGTAGCCGACAGAAATCTGGTAAGCGGTAAGAAATTTTTAGATGAAATGGCAAAGAAATCCGGTGTTAAAAAAACTGCCAGTGGATTAGAATATGAAGTGATTAAAGAAGGTACTGGCGAAAAACCGGTAGAAAGCAGTATCGTGAAAGTACATTACAAAGGCACTTTCCCTGATGGAACTGAATTTGATAATTCTATGGCAAGAGGTGAGCCGGCAGTATTCCCGTTAAACGGTGTAATTAAAGGCTGGACAGAAGGCTTACAGCTAATGCCAATTGGTTCTAAATACAAATTTTATGTGCCTGCTGCTTTAGGTTATGGCGAACAAGGTCAGCCACAAGGCGGAATCGGACCAAATAAAGCTTTAGTTTTTGAAGTAGAATTATTAAGCATAGAAAAAGAAATGCCTAAAGAAAAAGAACAACCCAACAATGCAGATTTCCAAAAAATGATGGAAGAAGCAATGCGCAAGCAACAAGGCGGTGGCGGTCAATAAATTGAATTAACATTAAAATATAACCCGTGCATTTCGCACGGGTTTTTTTTTATTGATTTTTGGGTTATTTATCCGGTTTGACATCTACAAAAATACCTACGTCAGAAATGCCGTTAAGCGGATCTTTGCGCATCAGTTGTACTAATTTTATCTCGTATTTTCCTTGTTTTGATAACGGTAAGTCGGTTTTTAGCGGAATAGTCTGTGTAATCAAACTGCCGCTCTTCTCGCCAAATGGTTTGCCGTCATTTTTAAACAAAGGAAGATTATAACGAAAAGAAGTATCTATCCCATTGCCGTTTACAAATACTTTTACCCATAAATTACTGAATTCATAAGTATCTTCATATCGCACGCTGATAGAGTACTGAAATTGCTTGTCAGCTTCCTTAATTTCAATGGGAAAGCTAAGCGTATCTGTTGCTTTCCATGATTTCATGCTCACAGAACGATATTGATTATAATAATGTTGTTGTGTGCAGGAATATAAAACAAGTACACTTAAACTCAGTATTATTTTTCTCATATCCGCAAATGTACAAACAATTTTATTGGAATAGCTATGCCGAAATTATGTCAGCAAACTTAAAAATTCATTTTCATCTATAATTCGGATCGTCGGTATCTTTTGTGCTTTTGCTAATTTGCTTCCAGCTTTTTCACCCACAATCAAATAATCGAGATTGGCACTGACAGCACTCAGGTTTTTACCGCCGTTTTTTTCTACCATGACTTTCATCTCATCCCGGGAATATTTCGTAAACGTGCCCGTGCATAAAAAAGTTTTTCCGCTTAGTTTTTGTGATTGCAATACGGTTTCTTTACGATAGATATTTACCCCCAAAATGCTCAGTTTCTCCAGTAAATCTATGTTCTTTTCATCTTGAAAATACTGATAGATGGATTGTGCTACTTTGGGTCCCACATCTTCCAGCTGAGTAAACTGTTCTTCCTTCCAGCCCTTGAAATCGGTGAGTTTTTCTACTTGTTTGGCAAGCATTTTAGCGGTGGTAGAGCCGATATGCCGGATGCCCAATCCCACAATCAATCGATATAATTCACTCGATTTTGATTGCTCAATTCCTGCTTTTAAGTTTTGTACAGATTTATCTTTCCAGCCTTCTAAGTGCCTCACTTTTTCATAGTCAATTTCATAAATACTGGGAATATCGCTAATGATATTTTCGCGCAAAAAAGTGCGTATGATTTCCTCACCCATACCCGAAATTTCCATCGCTTGTTTGGATACAAAATGAATCAAATGTTCTTCCAATTGTGCAGGACAATTCATATTAATACATCGCCATACACTTTCGTCCATGGGTTTAACTAACTCATCATCACACGACGGACACACTTTTGGAAAAGCAATTATTTCTTCTTTTCCGTTTCTCCGCTCCGGGATACTGCCTACAATGTATGGAATAACATCTCCTGCTCGTTCTACAATTACAGTATCATACAACATGATATGTCTTTCAGAAATAAAATCTTCATTATGTAAAGAAATAGAGCTGATTTCAACACCCATTAAATGCACCGGATCTATTTTAGCTACAGGCGTGATGGCACCCGTTCTGCCCACCTGAAATTCTACTTTGCGCAAAATGGAAGTGGCTTGCTTCGCCTTAAATTTATAGGCCACAGCCCATTTCGGATGGTGCGAGGTTCTGCCGATGACTTGTTGCAATTGCAGACTGTTTACTTTTATGACTACACCATCAATATCATACAAATAAGCATCTCTTTTATTTTCCCAATTTTTGCAATAGTCCTCAATTTCATAGGCATTATTACATAGTAGCATTTCTGAAAATGGTGTTTTAAAACCCAGCTCATGCAGTATTTTTATGTTATTTAAATGGGATGAAAATAAGTCTGTAACCACTTTTCCATGTGTATCTTCAGCATACCCGATTTGATAAAGTACAGCAGCTAATTTGCGTTCGGCTACTTCTTTCGGGTCTTTCAAACGAAGACTACCTGCCGCAGTATTGCGCGCATTTTTATAGAGTTCAAGTTCTTTTTTGCCTTCAGCTTTTAATTGCAGATTTAATTTTCTGCGCTCATCATTCAGTTGTTCCAGTACACTTAATTCCATTAAAACCTCTCCTCGTATTTCAATTTTTGCAATGCCGTATTTTGCAAAATCAGCTTGAAGCGGTATGGATTTTATGGCTTTTGCATTTGCCGTAATTTCATCACCTTCTATGCCATTTCCACGTGTTGCTGCACGCACCAGTTTATTATGCTCATACACTAAAGCGATTGATGAGCCATCAAATTTGGGCTCGCAAACATATTCAATCGTGCTGTGTTGGGTGGATGCTTCACTTACCTTGCGCTCAAAATCCAATAAATCTGCGAGATTATAAGAATTTTCGAGGGATAACATCGGCACTAAATGAGCCACAGTAGGAAACTCGCTGTTTAATCCCTTGGCTACACGTTGTGTAGGCGAATCGGAAGTAATGAGATTAGGATATTCATTTTCCAGATTTTTTAATTGCTTAAATAAACGATCGTAATCATAGTCGGTGATGAGTGATTTTGCATCAACATAGTACTGCTTATCGTGAAATTGAATAACATTTTTTAAATTTTCGATATACGATTCAATATCTTTTTCAGGAATAAAATCATCTAAATGAGCCAGCAATTCATCAGTTAGTTGTTGCAATTCGGAACTTGGTGAGGAGAATAAATCCATAATAGACGAAATTAGAAAAATAATTCAACAAACAACAAAATCAAAATTTCGTCAACTGGAAACATCCGAAAGCATACTTAAAAATAAAAGGATAGTTGGATGAGCCGTATGTAAAGAAGCGTAGGATGCAAAACGCGTAGCTAAGCTTAGGTAAGCAGCGTGGGACGATCGTTTTGCCTTGTTTTTTTTGGTTACTTTTTTTGACTAAGAAAAATAGTAAA
>CAZPBT010000192.1:0-6140 GCA_964584555.1 uncultured Chitinophagales bacterium | reverse complement strand
AAAAATTTCTCCTTTGAAATCTTTTATACCTTCAATATCTGGAAGGGACGGTATATGCAACGGACCATTGCCGAAAATGACAATGTTCGCCTTCATTTTCTTCTTGTTCTGGTTGGTAATTTCCCAAGTGGCATTAGTTTCATCGTATTTTGCCGATTTTACTTCCCAGTTATACACTATATGTTCATCGAGTCCGTATTTGTGTATGCAATGTACGGTATAGGCCAATATTTCTGCTTGTGGTGAAAACTGCCGGCTCCAGTGCGGGTTGGGTTCAAAAGAATAGGAATACAAATTTGATTTTACATCACAGGCTGCTCCGGGGTAATCATTATCGCGCCAAGTGCCACCCGGTTTTTCACTTTTCTCTACGATAGTAAAATTGTGAAAGCCCATTTTTTTAAGCTGTATGCCTACACAGATACCTGAAAATCCGGTACCGGTTATTATGACAGATAGTTCTTTTTTAGCCATGTCCAAAAATATTTAGGATATAAATTTAAGGGCTATGGTTTTTATTCTTGCTTATCCAAGGTTAAGATGAAAATAAGTTAACTTATGTAAAGCGCAAGAGCGGAATGAAAAATCCCTCCGATATTTAGAAAAAGTGAGGTAGATTAATGCCTTTTTTAAGTTGTTTATTCCATTCGTATAAAATTGTATTTTTGCCTTGTGTATAAATGGGGTCTTTTTCTTTGCTTAGGATTGATGTGCAGGTCGGCTGTTGCTCAGATTGAAATTACAAAACCCAATCCGGTACTCTATTACAATACCAAATACCTGACACGGGAAAACCCCATCCTCCGCAATCCCGATACGGCATACCGCGATTTTCATCGCTATAATATTATCGAAAATCAGGATTTGCCCTACAATAATTTAGGCAATTTCGGTACAGCCTACTATTCTTTGATGTTTTCAAACGAAAACCCGATTGGATATAAACATGGTTTTAACAGTTTTGATATTTATTATAATAAACCTGAAAAAATAAAATATTACCGCACCAAAACACCCTATACCTTCTTGGATTTTATTTTCGGGGGTAAAGAAGAAATTATCGGAGGTGGAGAATTCGCCTACAATATCAAGCCCAATTATAATTTTGCTTTTAATTTTCACCGTAATAATTTCAAAGGGAAAAGTGCACACCAGCTTGCCGCACACAATCTGCTGACTTTTCAGCAATGGTTTGTATCTAAAAACAATTTTTATGACTTGAAATTCAATTTCAGTTTTAACGGCATAAAAGTAGAAGAAAATGGTGGCTGGGCTGTTGACGATGCTTATACTAATGCTTTGTACAAAAAACATAAAGACATTGTGCCTGTTTTTATGGAAGATGCTTATAATAAATGGAACGAAAAAAATATCAATTTCGCACAACAGTTTAATTTGGGCAATAAAGAAGAAATTACTATAAACGACAGCACCAAACGCAAGATTATTAAACCCAAATACACCATAGAACATGATTTTGAGTTTTCGCACAATAAGTTTTTATACAAAGACTATGAAGACGACTCTGCCTATTACGAAAACTGGTATTACAACACAGACTCCACTACAGACTTAACGAAATCATATACAGTAAAAAACGGGGTGTATTTTAAAAACTATCAAAACGACACGCAACCCCGGAAGTTTTTATATGAGGCCGGTTTGCAATATGCTTTTAGTCATTACCAGCACATGAATGCCCGGCAAAACTTCAACGATATACAACTTAAGGCACGCATCTATACCTTGAATGACAGTGCTCTTTTCAAGTACTCAATATCGGCGGCTGCGTGTGTTTTGCCTCCTTTTTTCGGAGATTTTGAGGTAAATTTCTCAGGAAGACTCAACCTTAATAAAAAGCATATCATAACATTAAGCGGTAATGTTTCGATGGCTGAACCATCGCAAAAGCAGGCTTTTTATTTGGGCAATCATGTCAGATACAATCATGATTTTAAAAAAATATTGGAAGTAAAAATTCAGGCGGATTATGCATGGGAAAAGCAATTGCTTTTTGCTTCTGTACAAAATTACTTTATTCAAAATTATATTTATTTCGATACGTCATCCATTACCCAACAATATCACAAACCCTTGAATGTACTGATTGCCAAAATCAGGAAAGACTTTAACACCAAACATATCTATACCGGAACAGAAATATATGCTCAGTGGATTTCCAACCGGAATCTGGTTCGCTTGCCGGTGTTTTACATCAAACAAACGGTGTATTACAAGGGCGGTTTTATATCGGGAAAACTAAATGCACAATTAGGTTTTGACATTACTTACAATACACCATTTAAAGGAAATGCCTATAATCCGTCAATGGCAATCTTTTACCAACAAGATAAAACAACCTTGAAATTTTATCCGGTGTTGGATTTGTTTTTCAACCTGCATGTAAAGCGCACCAATATTTTCTTGCGTATGCTGCATGTGAATCAGGGCATGTTTAAGCAAAAAGGACTTTATACTGCACCCAATTATGGCTATTTCGACCGCACCTTCCGGGTTGGTGTAACTTGGCAGTTTTATGATTAATAAGCAGATTTCGGGATTTGCGTTTTACTTGAAAACAGTTGATTTATTGGAATAAACCACGTCCTTTTAATTCCTCCTCCTTGTTAATCTGGAGAAAATAAATTGAGAAATCAACTATTTTCTCAACCTGAGCTCAGGTTGATAGAAAAAGACTGTAAGCAAGCGGCACTACATAAGTTTTCGTTTTCTCGCCTCAGACGAGATCATTGTTTACCGTAAAAGGGGACAAGCGTGCTGCGGACGCAACGAAAGCAAGTTGTTGTAGGCAGCCTTTTATTTTATTTAAATATTCCTATTTGGTGTGTTTCTACCATATTGTCATATTGTAGTAGCACAAAATAAATATCATTCTTAACTTCTGTTAAGTCTATTTCGTAAAATGATTGTTTATCATTGTATTTTATCTCTTTCGTTACATTTCCTACTTTGTCAACAATCTGTATTATGTTGAGCGAAATTGAATTTATTCCTTCACAAATTTCATTTTTGTTTTTGATATTCAATCTATTGCTATTTGCAATAAATGATACTTCGTATTGTTTACAATTTGTAGTTTTAAAGTTTCCACTACATAATGTATTAGTACTAGTAAAACAATAATATTGCTCAATACTACCACATGGATTAGTAATAGTAGTTTTTAATTCTACAAACTGATTGGGTGATTTAAACATTATGCTCACAAAATTTTTATTTCCGCTCCAACATCCGCTCCAAAAACTATAGTTTGCAGGTAATGAATACATTTTTTGCCAAGTCACATTTGTTGCATTATATACAGGTGCTGCACACCACCATTTTGAGTCACTCGGTGTATAACATTGTGAGTTGCATGGACCTGAATCTTCGCCAGTTTCTAATACAGCTTCTGGAAATGTACATCCATTAGGATTCCACAAGGTATAGGGAAATCCTACATTGATGTTTTTGGTAATTGTATAAGATTGACCACAACCTGATATTGTTGCAGTAAGCGTAACTAAACCATTGCTAGTTTTTGTAAGCGTTGCAATATTATTATTTTGTGTTAAGTTAGTAGTAGTAGTAGGTGTTCGTGTCCAAATAACAGTTGCACCTTGTGGTAAATTATTTACAGTATAGGTTTGAGAACCACTGCAAATACTATTTTCACCAGATATAGAAATAGTGCCTGCCATTATTTGAGCTTTTATAACTGCAGCACATGCGTTTACCCTTCCATAACCGTATGTGTTATCAAACCCAACTGCACCCATATCTGTAGCAGTTTGTTGCAAAATTGTTCTTACTTGTGTTTCTGTTAAATTTGGATTTACGGATAACATTAAGGCAGCGACACCTGCAACTTGTGGTGCGGCTGCGGAAGTGCCACCAAAAGTTCCTGTATAATTTGTTGTATAATAACCTAAATTACCCATTCTATCTATTGTTCTTATATCACCGGTTAATCCATTACCTGCATCTCCTGAAGGAGCAACTAAATCCATTGACGATCCAGTATTACTATAAGACCAGATATTTCCATTATTATTTATTGCCCCTACAGTGATTACATTATTTACATTGCCTGGGAAAAAACCACCATTACTATATCCATTACCTGAACCAGAAACTACCACACATCCTTTTCCATTTCTTCCTAATGTTATTGCATTTGTTATTGCGTCTGAACTTTGTGTATGAAATTGCATGCTAAGTATATCAGAAGTAGCATTATTCCATGCCCAGTTTATTCCATCTGCCATTTGTATTTCGGTTTCGTAACCTGTTACTATATTAACTGATGTCATTTTACACAGAGGTGCAATTCCTGCAACTCCTGTATTATTATCTTTAATTGCACCAATAATACCTGCCACACATTGACCATGTCCATTTTTGAGGTCTGGACAACAAACTGGAAGCCCTGTTGTTCCACCAAATCCACTTGGAGTAAACCCAGTAATTATATTATTACTCAATAAATCTTTGTGGCTCTCGAAACCATTATCTAATACTGCAATTTTTATATTTGAGCTTCCGCTTGTTATATTCCATGCTCCTTCTACATTGATATCAATTCCAGTAGTACCTCCAAATTGACCTGTGTTTTTTAAATAATATTGGCCATTATAATAAGTGTCATTTGAACTTGGGAATGATTCTGACCAAAAATTAGGATGACAATATTTTACATATCCTGTTTCATAAATTTGATTAGCATAATTAAATAAATCTATACTTTCAGATACTTCTGCAATAACAGCGCCATATTTATTTATGTTTTTTATTCTTATTCTATCCTGTTTAAATAACTAAGTAATATTATCTAAATCAAGTCCTTCATTTAGTTCAAATAAAATTTCATTAGTTGGTATTAAAGTTATTGTCTTATCTTTTTTGACATTGTACCAAACATATGCCACATTGCTATTTCTTTTTAGGATGTCAAATTCAGTCTTTATATCTTTTAAAGAATTTATTTCATACAATTTAAGACGATTACTATTTGGAATACTATTTTTTGATGTATTATTTAGTAGCCTTGCAATAGAGTCGTCTGTAATATTTGGATAAAACAATACATTTAATGCAGTCATATCTACTTCCACAATATTTTTTTGTTTATTTGAATAATATAATGTTTCAGAAGCAAACATGCTTACAAATAGCAACTAGTGAAAATTATTTTTTTTCATAAGACTTGGTTTATTGGTTTAAAGAAACATGTGTAAGTATTACTTGATAGTAAGCAACACTTGAAACACATGTAAATTCTCGGTCATTTACAGTTCTTTCCCTAAAACCAAACCTAATTTTTTTACCAATTATTTTGTATTCATTCGGCAAATTACTTGCTGCACAAGAACTGTCTAATTCAGGAAATCTTTTTAAAATATTTTCAGATGGCAGATTGTCAATATTATCAAATTTAATTACATACGGAATATTAGGTGTGGTATCGTTAATAGTCGGTGTATCATAACAACCATTTGCCAATCCAACAACAGTTCCTGTGTAAAGCGTTTCTTTTTTATTTTTCTTACATCCAATATGTAAAATTATCAAAATAAAAAAAAGAAGAATTGAGTTACGTTTCATAAGTAAGTATTTATATTTAAAAATATTAATGAAATTATTTTTTGATTTTAATGGCTAAAAAAAGTTTGTTCAAAGTATTTATAAAAAATAGTCATGTAGGTACTCCTTCTTTTTCTAAAAAGACCGTAATGTTTGCATTGTATGTAAATAAAGGTTGCCCACTAACATTTATATTTACGTACATTTATGTCGTTAATATTCCGTTTATACGTAGCTAAGTTATTTGTTTTATTGATTATTTTCACTATTTTTTGTTTAAAATATTTAGTGGTCCTGATGTGTTTTTTATATGCAGGTTTGCTTACACGTGTATAACTCTCTGTATAGGCTGCCCTTCTTTCCTCGTTATTCACCTGTGTCAAATTTTTCTCTTTTTACTTCTAATCTACTTTTTAATGCGCAATTCATTCGATATAATCGGGATATCTCCTTGTGATTTCTCCTCCTTGTTAATCTGGAGTATAATGCAAAAAATCAACTATTTTATCTCTTTCTTTCTCTTAATACGAACGCTGATTAATACGTAATGCCGATGG
>CAZPBT010000191.1:0-6154 GCA_964584555.1 uncultured Chitinophagales bacterium | reverse complement strand
ATGCAAAATACAATCACCACCACTCCATTCCCGAATTCTAAAAAGATTTATGTAAAGGGCAAGCTGAATAATATCCATGTTGCCATGCGGGAAATTTCATTATCACCCACTAAAAACAATGGCAAACTGACTGCTAATAATCCCGTTACAGTATATGATACGTCGGGCCCTTATACCGACAACAACTACATTGTTGATATAAAAAAGGGTCTGCCCCGTTTGCGTGAACAATGGATAACAGACAGAAATGATGTGGAAAAACTGCATGAAGTAAGCTCAGATTACGGAAAAAAAAGACTGCATGACGACAGCCTCCACCACCTGCGTTTTGAGCATATTACTAAACCGCTGCGTGCAAAAAAAGGCAGCAATGTAACTCAATTACACTATGCTAAAATGGGCATCATCACACCGGAAATGGAATATATTGCCATTCGAGAAAATCAGAAAATAGAAGAATATAATAAAAATCTGAACGGACAAGCCGCCCTTTTATGTCAGCAGCACCCGGGCGAAAGTTTTGGTGCCAACACACCTACATCTTTTATCACCCCTGAATTTGTACGAAAGGAGGTAGCCGAAGGCAGAGCTATTATTCCGTCTAACATCAACCATCCCGAAAGCGAACCGATGATTATTGGTCGCAATTTTTTAGTGAAAATAAATGCCAATATCGGCAACAGTGCCGTTACTTCCAGTATAGAAGAAGAAGTAGAAAAGGCAGTCTGGGCTTGTCGCTGGGGTGCTGATACCATCATGGATTTATCCACCGGGAAAAACATACATGAAACACGCGAATGGATTATCCGCAATTCGCCTGTTCCGGTTGGCACGGTGCCTATTTACCAAGCGCTCGAAAAAGTGAATGGCAAAGCTGAAGATTTGACTTGGGAAATTTTCAGAGATACTTTGATAGAACAAGCCGAGCAAGGTGTGGACTATTTTACTATCCATGCCGGTGTGTTGTTGCGCTATATTCCTTTGACGGCAAAACGAGTTACCGGCATTGTGTCGCGCGGTGGCAGTATTATGGCAAAATGGTGTCTGGCACATCATCAGGAAAGTTTTTTATACACGCATTTTGAAGAAATCTGTGTGATTATGAAACAGTATGATGTGGCATTTTCTTTGGGCGACGGCTTGCGTCCGGGTTCTATTGCCGATGCCAATGATGCTGCGCAATTTGCAGAACTGGAAACTTTGGGCGAGCTCACAAAAATAGCCTGGCAACACGATGTGCAAGTGATGATAGAAGGCCCCGGACATGTGCCTATGCATCTTATCAAAGAAAACATGGACAAACAATTAAAGGAATGCCACGAAGCTCCTTTTTATACCTTAGGTCCATTGACTACAGATATTGCACCTGGCTACGATCATATTACATCAGCTATTGGTGCGGCGATGATAGGCTGGTACGGATGTGCGATGTTGTGTTATGTTACACCCAAAGAACACTTGGGTTTGCCTAATAAAGAAGATGTGCGTGTTGGTGTGATAACCTATAAATTAGCGGCGCATGCAGCAGACTTAGCCAAAGGCCATCCGGGAGCGCAATACAGAGATAATGCACTGAGCAAAGCCCGTTTTGAGTTCAGATGGCAAGACCAGTTTAATCTTAGCTTAGACCCTGAGAAAGCTTTGGAATTTCATGATGAAACACTTCCGGCTGATGGTGCTAAGATTGCACACTTTTGTTCGATGTGCGGCCCGCATTTTTGCAGTATGAAAATTACTCAGGAAGTGCGTGACTTTGCAGAAAAAGGGATGCAGGAAAAATCTGAAGAGTTTAAAGAAAAAGGAAGTGAGATTTATAGTTGATTGTAGATTGGTGGATTGGTTTAGTAGTGATTCAAGTTTTTTATAATCATCTAAGTTGTCATGATGAAATAAAATATGGCTAAATGACAGATCAAGAAATAATAGCAAAAGCTAAGAATGCACTAGATGCAATGAAAATTGGATATGAGGAGGATGATATAAGTGTAGCCCACCACGATAATTTATCTTCTCTCTTCGATATGTTAGAATTAAACGAAAATGAAAGACAGGATTTGGAATCTAAATATTCCATACATTTTAAAGATAAATTACCAAACGGATTATTTAGATATTTTAGTATAGATGTAGAAAAGAGTACAGATAAATTGCTATACGTATTAACTGAACACAATTATATACCTATTCCTGAAGAACTTCAATAATGAACAATAAATTCAACACAGTAAATTCTTTATCGTAATAGCTCTATTTTTGTGCTGTTTCACCCACATCTGAAAACAAAGTTTCCATTTGTACAACTACATAACAGCAAAAAACCATTTCAGCGCTGTAACAAGTAGAATGCTTTTTTATTTTGCCCTCTTTTATTTTAATTGTTTATCTTTAAGATTCAATTCAAACTTAAATCTACTGCTATGAAAAAAATCTTCTTTTTACTTTTTGCATTTTCTGCAATTATTTCTTGCAAACACAATACGCCTGCCAACCAAGAGCAGCAGACTTCCGGTACGGCAAGTGGCAGTTCAACAGAGAGTGCCGCTTCGGCAGACAAAATTTATGGCATCAAATCGGGTATTCTGATTTCTGAAATGGATATGATGGGTATGGGAAAAGCTACCGTAGAAAATAATTTTGACGATTACGGCAATGTATCTTTAACTAACACAAAAGCCTCGATAATGTCAATGAATACGGTAACACATAATCTGAGAAAAGACGGATGGATGTATGTATGGACCGAAGGACAAAAAGAAGGACATAAAATAAAAATAGATGCCAGTCAGGTATCAAAAGAAAATCTGGACATCGATAAACTCACGCAGGAAATGAAAGATAAAATGAAACTGAAAGAAGAAGGCAATTCGGATGTAATCGGTAAATCTTGCAAAGTTTATTCCATGACGATAAGTGAAAAGGGCATGTCTATGGCAGGTAAAGTTTATGTATGGGAGAAATTAGCCCTCAAATCAGAATTTGATGCCAAAGGCATGAAAATCAGCATGTTGCCTAAGAGCTTAGATGAACATCCAAATTTCGCATCCGGTTTTTTTGACGTTCCTGCAGGAATTACTTTCACCGAAATGCAAAACACCGGACAAGCAGACTTGAACTAAAACGGTTTCATATTACATTTCTGTATTTCTTTTATTTGTAAGGCTAATCAAATTTTTGTAATCTTGCAGAGAAATTACATGTATGCCTGTTCGTTCGCTTTCCACCATGCCCGATACTCAGGAAGAAGTAGCAGTATTAGATGAAATTGAAGAACTGCTCGATACCGGATTTAATCTGGTAGTCTATAATGATGATGTCAATACATTTGAATGGGTAATTGATTCCTTGATGACCATTTGCAATCATACCTATGAACAGGCTTATCAATGTTCACTCTTTATTCATTTCAAAGGAAAATATGCCGTAAAACACGGCAGCGAAACGGAGCTGATTCCTATGAAAGAAGCATTGCTCGACCGGCATATTTCCGCTTCGGTTGAAAACAGTAAATAGCCACGCCTTTGCCCATTTACCAATTAGATGATCGCTTATGGTTTCCCGACCCGCAAGGAGCAGAAGAAGGAATAGTAGCCATTGGCGGCGACCTGTCGCCGGAACGCTTACTGTTTGCATACAGCAAAGGTATATTTCCCTGGTTTGATGAGGATGATCCGATAATCTGGTGGTGCCCCGACCCGCGTTATCTGCTTTTTCCCGATAAATTTCATGTTTCCCGTTCTTTTAGACGATTTTTAAATAAACAAAAATTCAAGATTACGCTTGATGAAAATTTTCAAGATGTGATTGAAAATTGCGCAACTATTGAACGAACAGATCAAGACGGCACATGGATAACCGATGAAATGATGTCGGCTTATATTGAGCTGCATCGTTTAGGCTATGCTCACTCGGTTGAAGTATGGGATGAATCACATCAATTGGTTGGCGGCATGTATGGCGTGAGTATCGGTCGTGCATTTTTTGGAGAATCGATGTTTAGCAAACAAGCCAATGCCAGCAAAACTGCACTTTATTATCTCTCAAACTTATTAAGCAAAAAAGGATTTTCATTTATAGATGCACAAGTGCATACACCGCACATGGTTGCTTTAGGTGCAGAGCCAATTGCCCGTAGTAAGTTTCTAGACCTTTTAGACCATGCCCTTCAATTTCCGACTTGGATAGGAAAATGGTCAATACAAAATGAACTAAAACAAGATTAATTTGTCATCTATTTTTGCAGTTAAAACCACATAGAAGCATAGCATTTTTAATCTTAAGTAGTTGTTTGGTGCATGTTAGTTTAGAAAGTCAAGCAAAACATAGTATCGCCTTTGGCGATTTCTGCATTTTCTGTTCTTACTACTAACAACAGATATGTATGTATATATATAATCAACCTGCATTAGAAAACACAGAAAGTCCACTAAATTTTTTAACAAAAAAAAGTAAAATAAGAAATAAAATAAATAACTTAGCTACGTATAAACGGAATATTAACGACATAAATGTTCGTTAATATAAATGTTAGTGGCAAGGCATATTCAACAGACAGCTGTGAAAATATTTTTAATAACTTTGATTAATTTAATACTATATTCTTGTGTTGCGAATAAAAACAAAGGTGAAAATAACTCAGAAATCAAACTTTATTCGATTGGCTTCAATAAAAACTTGCTTGAAATTTATCTACCTTCTAATTATAGTTTAAAATATCCAAATATTGATGTTTCAAATAATATTTATATATAAAAAGAAAAAACAAAGCTATTGCAAGTAACTTTAGATGGAATTATTAATCTTGATGATATGCAGAAATCAGAAGAAGATGAAACAGTTGTAAGCATAAAAGATACAATTCATAATTGCCTAAGAGAAATTAATTACACAAAAGTTTCTTCTGGAAAATATAAGCTCGTTGCCTCTATAATAAACTTGGAGAAACGTAAAGGAGAATTTTTTAAAGATTATCCGAATCAAGTAATATTTATGGCAAATTCAATAGATGAAGTTGATTTAACAGAAAACGAATTAAATAGTTTCATTAAGGTTATTCAAACTTTTAACTTCCAAATGCCCAGCCACTAACAAAAAATTGGCACTAGTTGTGATAGATTTGGTAATTGAAGTTTTGTGTAATAAATTACATTGGTAAATAAGTATTGGTTAGTGCTAAACACGCACAACCATCGCCAATTTTCAGCCGTTGGCGGGCATGCCAGCGGACTCCTACTAACGACAAATACCATTTGTGAAACGGCCGAAATTTTCGTAAATTCATAGAGTGAAAAAGCGAAAGAATATAGAACTTGATTTTGAAATTGACAAGCTGACCAACTCTATTGAAAATGCTATTTCGGGCGAAGTCTTTGACACAGTAATTACACAACTGACTATTCCGAAACACATAAAGAAAACAGATTGGACTTTTAATTGGCAGACTGAAATTAAGGATAAAAGCAAGGCGGTTTATAAGTTGACGACCATAAGCAATCCAGACATTGTGCAGGGTCTTATTAGCTTGATAGATAAAGGCGACCACATTTATATGGATTTAATAGAAAGTGCTAAATTCAACAAGGGTAAGAAAAAGCTATATAAAGGAGTTGCAGGTAATCTTGTTGCATTTGCTTGTAAGTGTTCTTTTGAAAGAGGTTACGATGGAGTGGTTTCATTTATTGCTAAGACACAACTTGTTGACCATTACTTATTGACATTAGGAGCAAAAGTTTTTAGTGGAAACAGAATGTTTATTGACACAAGAGAAGCATACATTTTAACAACAAAATATTTTAAAGACTTCACATTATGATAGACTTCAAAAAAATGGACGACAAAGACTTTGTTTTCATCAACAAACCTTTGGACAGTAAAGACGATAAAGCATTTAGCGACTTTCTCAAAAATCGCAAGACAAAATCTTTGCGAACTAAAAGCAATAAGAAGCGCAAAGAACTTCAAAAACAATAGGCACGAACCGCCAACATCGAATTGGCAATATGGCGGCTGAAGTGCTTCTATGAAAAATTTGTGCAAGGCTCAACAGTAGTAATTCTATTGAACTTTTGTGCTAAAAATCCGCCACATCGCCAAGCCGTAAAACGTCAGATTGTGAAAAAACTTAGTTTAATGTTTGTAGTATAATTTATTTTGTATT
>CAZPBT010000190.1:0-6163 GCA_964584555.1 uncultured Chitinophagales bacterium | reverse complement strand
GGGACAGACTGAGAGATGGCTTTGTCATAGTTGGCAATACGGGCAATTTCTATTCTGTTTGCTGCTGCCTCCATTTTAAACCCTTTTGCTAAAATGATTGCATCCGCCAGTGTCATCCCTTCCATATATGGAAAAGTGTCATTTACTCTTGTCATGCCATTGACTTCAATATAGTATCTGTCTATCCGTCTTAAATCCTTCAAGACATAAATCTTATCTCTTTTTTTAAGAAGAAATGTGTCCATGTTCTCAAAATTATTAGTGGTATCTATCTTGAATGAAATAAGTTTTTCAGTTAAATCATCATTGACACGATAGATAATGATTTTATCCAATAGTGCTTCTTCTTTTAATCCTCCACACATAATCAAGGCATCCTTCAGTGACATTCCCTTTTCAGACTCAAAGTGGCGCGGTTTTCTCACTTCACCTTTAACTTCAATGTCAAACTTATCAAAATAGTCTGTTTTTGAATAAATTTCTAACACATCCCGGAATGCTAATGGAATATTATCAGGAGAGTTTATATCGCTTATTATGTTGTTTAGATTTATTTTGAATGTGTGTTTTCTAAAATCGTCATAATTAGTTCTTACTACATATGCTTCTTCTAAATAGGCATCTTCTTTTAATCCTTGTGCTTTTTTAATCAAGTCCCAAACTCTGTCACCTTCTTTCCATTGATATTTCCCGGGTAATAAAACTGAACCAAAAACATCTACATAATTTTTTACCTTTTCAGGAATAGAACGCACTCCAACAACATCTCCATTAAATAATTCAACTTTTTTTCCAATTCTCTTCATGCTATCCAGATCAATATCTAAGAGTATCTGTTTGTTGTTTTCAAATCTTCGTATTTGTATCACTTTTGTAAAGGCATCCGGTTTGAAGTTGCCACAGTATTTCAATAAATCATCAAAAGTTTCACCGGGCAGCATCTCGTATTTTCCTTCTTTATTTACAGCACCTTCCACACGAACAATATTTTTTTGTGCCGGTACATAGATATAATCGTTATTGTCCAAGAAAATATCATCTTGCTTTTCAGGATAAAATAAGAATTTATATAAATCGAATCGACGTACAATTTTTCCGTCTCTTTTTATTTGAATATCACGGATAGTACCTGATTTACTTGGTCCTCCAACATAAGCTAAAATGTTATATGCCGTATTAATAGCCGGAAATGTATAAGATCCCGGATTTTCTACATCACCCACCACGTTTATAGTGATTACTCTCGAATAGTTTAGTGATACATCAAATTGTGATTTATCTATCATATATGCACTTGCAAACCGAGTGCGCAATAATTCTTTTGCTTGTTCTAACGTAAGTCCTTTTAAGTAGACTCTCCCTATATTCTCCTGTTGGATATAACCGTCCTTATCAATATAAAACAATCTGTTATAATCAGCATATCCCCAAATGGAAACAACGATTTGATCCCCAACGCCTAAGATGTAATTTGATGGTGGCTTAATATCCACAGCATTGTTGAAGATTTTTACATCCTTCTGTCTAAAATAATTAAATCCGTAAATATCAACAGAATCTAGCCTGTCTCTTAGTTCTTTGGTTGCTGTTGCAGTAAGTTTTTCAACTGTTTCAGAGGCTTTTTGTGCTTCTTTTAATAATTTGTCCGGAGCATTTTGCCCAGATTTTACCTCTCCTGCTTTTTCTGCATTACCAATAGCACCTTGCTGTTCATCTGCATCTTTGGTACGCGGAGCAAATGTTTCAGCCTTTTTGTTTGATTTAGTAACTTCTTCTACTTTTATTTCACCTTGCTTTATCTGTAAGGTATCCTCAATTTTTTTTATGATTTCTTTTACTGTAGGTTCAGCATTAACCGGAGGAACAATGGGTGTAATAAATTGCGCCTTTGCTCCGGAAAACAATAAGAAGAATATAACAGCAAAAAGTAACTTCGTATATTTTATCATGATATTGTTTCGTATTGTTTATTATAATAATTTTTATACTCCCCACTGGTTACATGGTTTAGCCATGCTTCATTGTTTAAATACCAATCAACTGTTTTTGACAGACCTTCTTCGAATTGCAAAGATGGCATCCAGCCTAATTCATGGTTTATCTTAGTTGCATCTATGGCGTATCGCTTATCGTGTCCCGGTCTGTCTTTTACATAGGTAAGTAATTGTTCAGATGAGCCTTCAACCCGCCCTAGTTTTTCATCCATTATCTTACACAATAATTTTATCAATTCAATATTCTGCCATTCGTTAAAACCTCCGATATTATAAGTTTCTCCATTTTTGCCCTGATGAAAGATAAGGTCAATGGCTTTTGCATGATCTTCTACATACAGCCAGTCTCTCGTGAATTTGCCATCGCCATATACAGGAAGTGGTTTGTTGTTTCTGATATTATGTATAAATAAAGGTATTAATTTTTCCGGAAACTGGAAAGGACCATAATTATTGGAGCAGTTTGAAATCACGACAGGCAAATCGTAAGTATTTTGATATGCCCGAACAAAATGATCGGAACTGGCTTTAGAGGCAGAATATGGAGAACGAGGATCGTAAGGTGTGGTTTCTGTAAATAATCCTTCTTCACCAAGGCTACCATAAACTTCATCTGTTGATACGTGATAAAATAATTTGTTGCTATAATCTTGTTTCCATACTTCTTTAGCCGCATTCAGAAGATTTACCGTGCCCACTACGTTGGTCATGATAAATTCTAAAGGATTGTGTATGGAGCGGTCAACATGCGATTCGGCTGCCAAATGTATAACACCGTCAAAAGAATATTTATCAAATAATTGCGATACAGCATCTGCATCTACTATGTCCACTTTTTCAAAAGCATAATTAGGAGCTTGCTCAATATCTTTCAGGTTTTCTAAATTTCCGGCATAAGTCAGTTTGTCCAGGTTTACAATTTTGTAATCAGGGTATTTGGTAACGAATAACCTCACTACGTGTGAACCAATAAAACCTGCACCTCCGGTAATTAGAATCGTTTTCATATGCTTAAAGTGTCCAGTAGTTAAGTGATTTGATTTTGCCTTTATACAGATTTTTTAAATCTACAACTATTGCATCATTATTTGCCATTTCAGCAAAATCTGATTCATCCATTTGCAAATAGGCATGATGTGGAACAGCGACGATGATGATATCATATTTGCCGGCAGGAGCATCGTTCAGTTTTACCCCATATTCTTCTTCTACTTCATGCGCATCGGCATGTGCATCTATCATATCAACGTCCAGTTGGAATTCTTTCAGTTCTTTGTATAAATCAAAAATCTTCGAGTTTCTGATATCGCTTACATTTTCTTTAAAAGTAGCACCCATTATCAAAGCTCTGCATTGAGAAGGGTTTTTGCCACTTTTCAATAAATCCTGAATAATCTTTTTGGCGATATATTGAGGCATCCCATCATTAATACTTCTTCCACTCAAAATAATCTGAGGGCGAAAGCCTAAGGAATTAGATTTATACGTGAGGTAATAAGGATCTACCCCGATGCAATGCCCTCCTACCAAACCCGGCTGAAATTTCAAGAAATTCCATTTAGTGCCTGCTGCTTCCAATACATCATACGTGTTGATATTCATCAGCTGGAAAATCTGGGATAATTCATTCATCAATGCGATATTCAAATCGCGTTGTGTATTTTCAATTACTTTAGCAGCTTCTGCTACTTTAATTGAGGAGGCCTTATATACACCCGGTTCAATAATGGCATTATATATTTCTGCGATATTTTCTAAAGATTCAGCATCGCACCCTGAAACAATTTTTGTAATCTTAGTTAGCGTATGTAATGAATCGCCGGGATTAATTCTTTCAGGTGAATAACCTACTTTGAAATCTTCAATAAATTTCAAGCCCGAAAGTTGTTCAATTACGGGTACACAATCTTCTTCTGTACAACCCGGATAAACTGTTGACTCAAAAACGACATAATCGCCCTTTTTTATCACTTTTCCTATTGTTGTAGAAGCTGCAAGGATGGGCTTCAAATCGGGAACATTATGCTCGTCTACCGGTGTGGGTACGGCTACAATGAAGAAATTAGCTCTTTTTAAAACAGCTAAGTCTGCCGTAAATTCAATATTACATCCTTCAAAAGCCGCAGTAGGTAACTCTTTGCTGGGGTCTATCTTGTTTTGCATCATCTCAATGCGCTTGGCATTGATGTCAAAACCGACAACTTTAAATTTGCGGGCCAATTCTAATGCAATGGGTAAGCCGACATACCCTAACCCAATAACACCTATCTCTTTCTCTCCGGAAATGTATGCATCTATAAAACGCTGATTATCTGCCATTTTAGTATAGTGGAAGTGCGAAAATACGAAATTTTTACGGAATTAACCGTTAATAAACAATAAGTTTGCTTAAATTGCCTTTTCGTTGCATCATATTGCATTTTTTCCGGACATGACGTTCATTTATTCTATTTTTATTTTTTTAGCGGAAAAAGCCTTGCTTTTAATTTCTTGGATTAATCCGAGAATAAATAAATGGTATACCGCTCAAAAATCTTTCAAGACAAGCTTTTCGAAACCAACCAGCAACAAGGAAAGTTATATCTGGATACACTGTGCTTCGGCGGGCGAATTTGAACAGGCTATTCCTATCATCAATGCACTTAATTTATCGAGCAAAAACCGGAAATTTGCCGTGAGTTTTTTTTCTCCCTCTGCATTTGAGCAAAATAAAAGCAGCTTTGAGGGTATTACTTTCTTTCAGTTTCCTTTAGATACTAAAGAAAATATAAAGTTTATCATACATCAAATAAACCCCATTGTTGTCATCTTTATACGAAGTGAACTTTGGCTGAATACGCTTCTTATTTTAAAGGAACAAAATATCCCGGTCTTTTTAGTGAATGCCAAACATAAGGAGTCAAGTTCGTTTTTGCGTAAAACATACGATAATTATTGTAAGCAGTTTTTTAGGGTTGTTTTTTACACAGATGAGTATGGTACGACGAAATGGGATAAAGCAGTTGAGAATAAAAATATGTTATTTGAATCTGAAGTACTCGAAGATTTTACGAAAGACAAATTCTGTATTATGGTTGGGAGTAGTTGGAATACGGAAGAAAACTATGTTGCTCGTTTTCTACGTGAATTTTCGGACTTAAAAAATATCGTGTTTCTATTGGCTCCACATGAATGGAATGAAAACCGGCTAAAAGCAAATTTTGATTTTGAAAAAGTGCAATTATATTCCAGTTACAATTTTAGTATAGATGCCACGGTTTTATTAATAGATACAAAGGGAATTTTAAAATACGCATATCGCTATGCAGATTTGGCACTCATAGGCGGAGGTTTTGACAAGACATTACATAATGCGCTGGAAGCCGTTGTATATGATATTCCGGTTTTGGTCGGACCCAATCATCAAAAGTTTGAAGAAGTTGCAGATTTAATTCAGAAGTACAAAATATCTGAGGTTAATACGTATGAGAATTTTAAGCATGAGGTACTTGCTCAAATGGAAATGCAAAGAAGCCACTTCTTAAACAAACAAGATTCAGTGGATGAAATGAATACACAAAAAGAATATGCTTCAATCAAAATTACAGAGGCAATAGTAAAACAAATTCGAAGGGAATTTCACAACTAAATTCTTTATACAGTCAATAAATTCTTTACTTTGAAATCTATAGCCAAAACTTCAAAACTATAAGAGAAACCCAACTTATAGAATTTTTACTAATTTATTTAAGCAGTTTATTGTTTCAACACTTGATTTAGAGAGTATATTTTCCTAAAGTCCTCTGACGTAGAAGGATCATTTAAATGCTTTTCCTCTTTCGTTTGAATTATTTTTTCTATTCATTAATGATATTATTTTTTTATGGATTTGATTTCAAATCTTGTACTACTTGCTGTGCTAATGCATAGCGAACTAAACACTAACAACGTCGGATGAACCACCTCCTATAATTCCTCCTCCCTGTTAAGTTGGAGGAAAAAATGAGAAATCAACTATTTTATAAGCTTTTTTTCTTAACCCGAACTCAGGTATAAATAGAACACTAAAACTTGGTCATTTAAAAAAATAGTAAATAATTATTATATTGTATTTGTATTAATCTCTCCGCGTTTTCCCAATTCTATTAACTGCATATTTTGCGGTTTTCCGTTTTCTATTTCAAAACGCA
>CAZPBT010000189.1:0-6173 GCA_964584555.1 uncultured Chitinophagales bacterium | reverse complement strand
GTATACGACATTATTATTCCCCCTGAATCGTTGATTGTTTACGGCAAAATAAAGTGAAATATTATTTTCTTTATAAGTCAGATTTAGTTCATTTAGCTCATTTAATGAATGATCGTGAGAGTAAGATTTTCCATTGATAACTACTTCATCTAATATGGGCAAGGGTGCAAAAGAATCAATACTTATCTTTCTTGTGTTGAGTAAAGAAACACCATCTACTCCTCCGAAATAAAAAATTTGGTTCGCTGTGTCAGCAGTGGTAGCCGCAGTATTAAATTCAAGTTCTGACATGCCGAAATTGTAATTAAACTGAATACAGGTATTGCTGTTGTGTCTTAGCATGGCAATACCATTATTCGTACTAAAATAAAGCGTGCTGTCCTTGTCTTGTTGTATCGCATATATGACATTTCCTGAAAGCCCATTTGCAGTTGTAATATGTTTCAATACATTGGCTGAGTTAACATCAAAATGGATAAGACCATCATCTGTAGCCAACCAGACGGTATACTCGTTTCGTAATATGAATCTTATCGTTTTTGAAAGTTTTGAAATATTACTGACTTCAGTAAATTTTCCGGTAGGCAGATTGTAAAACAATAATCCATTATTTTCAGTTGCCAGCAAAATACTATCTGTATTCCATCTAATCATGTGACGGACTACTAATACATGTTTCTGTAAAAAATGATAAGGATCAAACAGATTAGTCCATTTCTTAGTTTTATAGTTGAATTGCGCTATGCCTTCACCACTCACAATTACACTTTGTTTTTCCGTTATTACCAAACAGGTATACAAACTTTTGCTGGCCGGAATATTTTTGTCAGTAAATAAGTTTAATTTTTCAGATTTTTTTTCAAATAATACCAGCCCGTTTTCTGTAGCAATAAATAATGTATCCTGTAATGTAGAACATATCTGATAAACTGTACCTATTGGAAATTTCGACGATTTACTGTTGAATACTTTGGTTGATTGGTTAATCGAGTTGTATTTTATGAATCCATCATTTTGTGTGCCTGCGTAAAAATTATCATTGTCTTTTAAAACAGAAAAAATCATCTTGTCACGAAAGGCAAAATTTAATGTATTAAGAAAATGATTATTCGCATAATATTTAGAAAATCCACCACCGCTGGTGCCAATCCAGATATTTTGTTGCTTATCTTGGAATAAAGAAATAATATAATTACTGCCTATGGAAAATTTACTTTCCTGCATCTTAGTTAATCTCGTAATTGTTTGTGTACTGGAATCAAAAATCAGCAGCCCATTTCCACGTGTGCCTATCCATAAATTATGCTGCTCATCTTCCATGAAGCAGTTGATTTTTTCTTCTTGTAAATTAGCCTTTGGAAAATAAGCATTGAATTTTTTTATCTTGTTGTTCTCAAGTATATAGATGCCATCTGTTTTCGAGCCTATCCAGAGTTGATTATTATAAAATTTCAAACATCGGAGATTCGGTATTTTATCCGTATTCAATAAATTGAATTTATCAGATTCAAAACTAAATAATTGATCATTCGTACTGATTATTATTTTCCCGTTCTGATCTTTAATGATATCGGAAATATCATTCATAGTTCTGTTTTCCGTAAAAAATTGCTGAATACTGTTTCGATTAGTATTGATGAGAAAGATGCCATCAAAAAAAGTGATTATCCAGTATTGATGTTGGCTGTCGCATAAGATTTTTTTAATTCCTTTTGTATCTAAAGTTTTGAATTTTATATTTAATTCAGAAGGTTTCAAAAAACGGTTGTTGGCTAAATCTAATAGACAGAGTCCTTCAGGAGTACCAATCCACAATACATGTTCAGGTTCGTCATAAGTTAAAGTTTGTATAAATCCCGAAGGCATACTGCCTTTCGTGAATGCATTTTGTTTAAAATATTTTTTGAAATTCAAACCGTCATAGCGACACAGCCCATCTTGTGTAGCCAGCCAGATATAGCCATAATTATCCTGAACACAAGCATATCCGCTATTTTGCGTCAGTCCGTTTTGAGTGGAAAATGATTCAAAGTAGAATTCCTGTTCATTAGTCTTACTAGCCAATACGGAATCTGTAAAAATAAATAAAATACATATAATAATTATAGTCTTCAAATTGTTACATTACAGGTAAATAAATTTCCACTTTTTTTAGCTTTCACTATTTAAAAATACTAGAATGATAATTAAAGTGGATACGACACTTTATTTTATTTTTGCTTTACAGCATTCAAGTACGTGTAAATCTACTTGAATTTCGTATTTGGTCATCTTATTAAGCAGTTAGATGAGTTTCAAGGCAGTGGTTGTGTTTTATATACAAATAATTATTTTTAGCTTGCTTTCAAGTGAATAATAAATTTCTCGAAAAACTGCGGACTGATGTATTCTACAAAAACAAAATTTGTTAAGTACTAATTTATATTCGGATTGTTTGATGAAGGATTATCTATAGAGGCAAGTACTTTATCCAGTGTTGTTAAAATTTCAGGTTTTTTATTGTTTATTAACTCTATAGTGTAAATATCAAACTCATACTCGTCTTGTTGTTTTGTATAGAATATAGTAATACCTTGCTGTTCTGATGATTTGTTTTCATGATAAATAATTTTCCCTTTAAACGTATAATATAGAAGTTGATGCAGCGGTATTTCGACTAAAGCGGTTTTATCTATAAAAATAGAAATAAATGCATCGCCAAGAAATGGAATAATGCTTAACCCATTGAAACGGTATTTAAAGAAAATAAGTCGTTTGTTCGTTAAATATAAGACCCCGCTTTCAAACTCATTCTTTGTGTTCTTTCTCAAAAATTTAACAGCATCATTGACATCGATAATGTTTTCGTTTGTCATTTTTTCAAAAATAAATTTATCGCGTACTTTATTTCCAATAATGATGAATACGAAAGTCAATATGATGACGACTGCTGTAATAATGATGATGGGCATAATTTTAAGATTAGATTTTTTATTTTTCTCCGGCTTTTATTGGTGTATCAGCAACGGTGTTTAATGCATAATCAATGATTTCGATTTTTTCTCCATTATTGCTGATGTTTACTTTCATCCAGCCGTAGTAATAACCACCGGCAGTATTCCTTTTTCTGAATGCAAAATATTGGTCACCGATATCTGTAGAGCCATATAAATACATATTAAATTTATGATAGAGTAATATTGTGTTTCCGCCCCATGTAGATAGCGCCGGCTCTATCTTTGAATTCATTTCTACTTTATTTATTACAATTGCATCATCAATCATTTTGGTTAGAAATTGATATTTGTTATCATAAACTCTCAAATCTACCGTATGATTGTCAGGATCGTTATCGCCATGAGAAATCACAAATTCAAAATCTTGGATAGCTTCACCATCGATATTAATATCAATAAAGTTGATCAATGTTGGATATTTCGCCTCGATTGTTTTATCAATTGCAGCATCTGCTATTGCAGGATTGTTGGTTTCTTTTTCTTTTTTACAAGCATTTATTGCAATAAATACGGTAAAAAGTAGTACTAATAATTTTATCTCTTTCATCTGTTTAATTTTTACTGTTTTAATGGCGTTCCGAATTTTATCGGAAGAATTCCCAAATAATCATTTCTTTTAGACGTACGAAGACTCATGATCATTTCTTATCTAATTTTAGTATAATTATTTTTGCCCGGCTTTTATGGCTGTATTTGCAATGGCTTGTACAGCATATTCTTTAATGCTTAACTTATGTCCACCGGTTACATTCACTTTCATCCATCCATAAAAGAATGAAGCACCATCTATTACTCTGAAACCAATAAATTTATCGCCTTGCTCGTTGATGCCAACAGGATAGCCGCTGACACCTGTTAAATTGAAATAAAATATAGCCAAAGATGTCCAAGTGCCGGTAGCTGAGTTTATAGAAGCACCTTCTGTAAAAGTATTTATTTTATTGCTAACTGGCAACTGTGCTTCAACAGAAAATTCGTAATTACTTAAACCATTGATGCCGACATCAGCGTTGTTTTTGTTCATACTTGGCAAGGTGCTGAAAATATTAAAATCGTTCGTTCCATCATTATCTAAATCTATTAATTTACTGTTTGAGTTTCCGCTGCTATCTACCGATATATTAACCACTCTGTCGTCAATGGTTGGATCATTGGTTTCTGTAGTTTCTTTTTTACATGCAAATACACCTAATATAAGTAGGCAAATTATTGTTAGTTGAATTGGTTTCATGTGTAATTGAATTTTAGTTTATGATTTATAATTAGTAGATGATATTTCCATTTTTTTTACTTGTAAGTTATTTGCAATAAATAAAACATAAGAAAATTTATCTGCTTTATAGGTTGCAATGGCTTTGCCGTTGTTGAATGTAAATTGCACAGAAACAAATCTGTTACTTTCATTGGTTTCGTATAAAGAAGTATTGTAAATAATACTTTTTAGTTGTTCCCAATTGTAATTCTTCTTATTTCTTAGTGTGACGCCGTTTTTATCAATTTGAATGATTTGATTTTGTTTAGTTTGTTGAATGATAAAATATACTATAAACGGAAACAAACATAATACAAATCCAAACAGCATATAATAAACACCAGATGCTACTGCTTTTAATCCCATCATAAATATACCTACACCGAGAAATGCGAAAAATACGAACAGAATTAAACCGGCTATTTTTTGCACTACGCTTAATTTGTTGTCGTAATGTAAAACAACAGGATGCGCTATCAAATTTTCGGTTATATACTTATTTTTATCCAAGGATAACAGGTTTATTTGTACATTAACTTTCTACTTTTTTTTCAACTAGATTATAAACGGTTAAAAAAGTATATTAATTATAAATATACTTATTTAAGTTTAATGGTGAGTGTTTCATAATTTCTGAATAGTTCATTTAATGTAGGTACATCATCCGGGTTTTCCATAGTAAGAGTAGTTCCAGATGGGGGTTCTGGCTGTTTTAGCTTACATAGAGAACAATTATCCGGAATTGGATTACATGTACCGCAACATACAATTTTATTATCTTGTCCAATTCCGCAACAAACTCCGGTTTGTCCGCATACTTCCCAACCATTTTCATTCTTTTTAGCAGCAATACCTGTTACATTAATATCGAAAAGTCGGTTATTTCCACCATTCATTTTCTTAGCAGTATTTTTTGGGATAGTATCCACAGCTGCAACTACTTTTGTTACATTCATTACTTTTGCTCTAAGATTTACATTATAATCTAAGCGATAAAGTTTAGCGATTACGCTGGAATTCGGTCCGTCAGAAAAGGTTAAACCATATTGTACACTGTCAATATAGCCGGCTAATAAACCATCTTTGGTAACTGTAAATGGTAAAGTAACTCCGTTTGGATCTGTGATAGAAAGTTCGTAGTACGTTCTTTCTGTTCCTTTATTTTTACAAGATAAAGTGATTAAAGCGATTGCCATGATGGCAAAATACTTTAGAGTTTGGATTTGATTTTTATAGTTCATGGTTTTTGGATTTTTTTTTGGTTAGTAATCTATCTTTTTGTGTTTATTCAACAATAAAAATATCATTGATTTTTGTGTAGTTTATAGTATCTTCTGTTGCGTCTGTGATAACATTGTTTTTCCAATATTTTGCAGGAACTCCTGAGTAGCCAGTTACATACACGTCGTTATTTTTTGAAATGAAAATTGAAGGATCATCAGTATCTTCATTGTTGGATAATACTGTTGCAATATTGTTTTTCCAGATTTTTATTTCGGTACTTCCACATACTAATGCAACACCACTTACATAAACTACATTATCTTTAATAAATAGCTTAATTGCTGCTTCTGTGTTGATACCATTTGATAAAAATGTGACGATACCATTTTTCCAAATTGCAGCAGAGGTTCTTCCACCGTATGGTGCGTATCCTGCCACATATACATCATTGTCATATAAAAATATAGACATCGCATTAGCACTATTTTGTGCTGTAGTTAAATCAGTTGCAATTCCATTTTTCCAATATTTAGCAATAATTTTATTATCACTATTTTTTTCGTAACCAGCACAGTATATATCATTATTGTAAATTTTTATACTATTTATTTCAGCATCATAGGTACCATTAGTAAGATTTACTGCAATCCCATTTTTCCAGTATTTCGCTACCTTTTTATTTGAACTATTATATTCAAAAC
>CAZPBT010000188.1:0-6203 GCA_964584555.1 uncultured Chitinophagales bacterium | reverse complement strand
TTTCTGATATACTTCAATCGGTCTTTATTTGAAAACTCCAGCTTATTATTCATCATACCGGGTTTCATTGTGGTAACGATATACTGGAAGGTGGTAAGTGAGGTGTCGTACTGCTTACGCAAAAATTGAGATTTGCCCAGCAGTAAATAGGCATTATCGCGCCAGCGGCTGTAATCATGCAACTGCAAAACGATTCCCACCTTTTTTTCTATGGTTTCCAGGTCGCCCTGATAGGCAGAAAAATCAGATGAATCGTGATAATAAAACGGCAATAGGTTGGAATAATTGATTACACGGCTAAACTCATAATTATGCACCAGCTCTTTGTAGAGCTCACTGGCATTAAAATAGTAGTTGTTGCGTGTAGTGACATCCCCCCAAGCACGCTTTAAAATATTGGGCTTTTCATATTGACTCTTAGACTTTTTCTTTTTTTGTGCACCAAAAACTGAAGACAATAAAAGTATAGCCCCAAGGAAGAGTATGAGTTTTTTTAGATTAGATGGATGCATGCTCGCTTTAATTCGCTAATTTTAACGCAATTTCTTAAAATTATTTTATATTCAATAGTGAATTTTGTTTAAATACGTGTTGTGTTGAAAAAATGGAACTGGCAGCGGCTAAAAGAGATACTCGGAAATGTGTACCGTTTTCAAGTGATTGATGAGGATCATTTTGATGTAAAGTTCGTTTTTGTGCTGAAACCGCTTAATATTATTGTCGCTGTCGGCCTGCTTTTATTCTTTTTCACGATGCTCAATTTCTTTTTAATCGCCTACACCCCACTAAAACAATATATACCCGGCTATGGTTCTACAACGGGCAGAAAAAACCTGATAAAGCTGAACATGAAAGCCGACCAACTGGAAAGTGACATACATTCAGGCGATAAATACATAAAGAATTTACAGAATATACTCAATGACAAAGTCGTAGTAGATGCTGTAAAAAAAGATATGCCCAAGGTAAATGGCGATACGGGCATGCTCAGTATGAAAACAGATGATGAAGCCCATTTTATTCAGGAAATGGAAAAAGGTCTGCAAAATTCTGCACTTAATGCTTCGATACAAGAGAGTAAACAATCTGTACTTTCATCATTGTCGCTGTTTCGGCCTACCAAAGGCAAAATAATAACTGCATTTAACCCACAAAAATCTACAGGAATTGAAATGACAGCTCAAAAAGATGAGCACGTCTTATCTCCTGTATCGGGCATTGTCATCAGTGAGATGCCTACGCTAGGTATTATTGTCATACAATCTGAAAATCAACTGGTTTGTATAATGAAAAATCTAGCTCAAGTTTCAAAAAAAACGGGTAATTTTGTACAAAAGGGTGATGATATAGGTATAGCAGGGTTTGATAAAACAAAAAAAACTTCATCTTGTACACTGGAGTTGTGGTATAAAGGACAGCCGCTGGATGCAGGAAAATACTTACACGAATAAATACCAGAAACATTAAACATTCATTATAAACCAATTAAACCATAATCATTAATTCAAGCGTATGTTTTCAAAAAACGGAATAAAAAGCAACGGAGATTCATTAGTGGCAAACAGAATAACCGAAGGCACTACGGTAATCGGAGATATAAATGCACAGGCTGATTTAAGAGTAGACGGCAGAATCAACGGCAATATATTGTGTAATGCCAAAGTAATAGTAGGCAATGCTTCTCAGATAGCGGGTAATATAAAATGCGCTGATTTAACTATTGAAGGCAAACTGAAAGGAAATATTGAAGTTAGTGGTGTATTGTTTTTCAGATCATCTGCCCAATTTGAAGGTGATGTAAAATACAAAAAGCTCATAGTGGAAGAAGGAGCTCAAATATCTGGTTCACTCACCAATACATCCGGAACGCCAAAATCAGCTACCCAATCAACTGTACAAAATGGACAAACCACAAACGCCTGATGCTGATATCAAAAAAACCAATCAATGGCTGCTCTATACGGGTATGGCTTTTGAGATGTTTATGACTATCGGGATTTTTGCCTTTTTGGGCAATTTTTTAGATAAGAAAATAAACACTGCTCCATTTTTGCTGATTTTTATGCTGTTAATCGGTTTGGGAATTGCCTTTTACCGGGTCATGCTGGCTGTAAAAAAGATGAAATAAGTCTTTCGATGTATAAAATTTGGTTTTTCATCTGGCTTACTGTTACCATTTTTTTGCTCATTTTGGGGAATACACTCAGTTATCCTGAAAATGCAACAATCTATTTTGGAACTTCTGGCATGGCATTTATTGCCCTGCTGTTTGGCATAATGGTATATATCAGCAATCATAAACCGGCTATAAAAATGATAGGCGGTAATTTAGCAGCCATTACGTTTAAGTATATCATGAGCGGATTATTGCTCATTGTTTTTATTATTTTTTTCAAATCTAAAACGACCTATCACTTTTTTTATTTGCTGATTTTGATTTTCATTTATTCGATAATCAGCTACACGGGTGCCTATCTTACGCAACCTAAAAAAAAGAAATAAGGAAATCAGGATTAACATCGGCTATTCATTCACGGCTATTTTTTCAAAAAAATCTTTTTTCTTTCTTCTCGAAATTTCTATTTTGCTTCCATCGGTAAGTAATGCCGTATAAGCCCCGTTGTTATTTTCTACACTGCTTATTTTTGTCAGATTGATAATCCATTGACGGTGTATTCTGAAAAAATTATACGGTTCTAATAATTCTTCAAAGATGGAAAGCGTTTTGGATGCTAAATATTTCTTCCTGTTTTCTAAATAGATTGTTGTGTAATTACTGTCAGACTCTAATTTGACGATGTCCCCGATTCTGATAAAATTGGTTCCTTCAGTTGTTCCAATCATAATTTTTTTGTCTTGCTGCGAGTTTGATTCTAAATGCTTTATTTGCTTTTCAAGTTCATCTGTTTTTTCAAGCTGGGCATAAATCTGCATACGTCTTACCACTTTTTTCAACGCAATTTCCAAACCATTGAGCTCTACGGGCTTCATAATATAATCTACCGCATTCTTTTTTATGGCTTCAATGGCATATTTATCAAAAGAAGTAACAAAAATAGCTTCGAATATCCCTTGGTTGGTTTCATCCAGATTTTCCAGTAACTCTATGCTTTTGCCATCGGGTAATTCAACATCCAAAAACAAGATTTGCGGATTGTATGTTAAAATAGCTTCTCTGGCTTGGCGCAAAGTAGCGCAAGTTGCCATTACACGAATAGGCATACTGACTTTTGGAAGCATTTCCAAAAGCATATCCCGAAAAACCGGTTCATCTTCGACGATAATAGCAGTATACATATTCGAAACAGTATTTGGTTAAAAATAAGAATTCTTTTACATTTATCAAATTAACTATGCATAAAATCGCTAATATTGAAGAAGCACGTGCGTTTATTTACCATTTAACGCTCACCGAAAGCAAAGGCATGAACCAGGATGAGCTTGGTGAACTGCTGCTGAATTGTGAAAACATTGCCTATACTGCTAATGATATTGCCCTGCTATGCCGTACACGCATTTTTTTATGCAATCATTATGTGCAGATAAATGATTTGCAACTAGCTTTAGAAACAGGCTGGAGTGCAAAAAACATGGCGCATGATCACCATTTGGAAGAAGAAGAACTGCAAAGCTATTCCGGTTTGATGGCCACTCTTAGTGAGTTGGGAGATTATGCTACATTGGAGTCTTTAATTTTTGAATACCGCGAAAAATTAGAAAATAAGCAAGATTTTGACCGCTTAGTGAGTTCATACATAGTTAGTGGTATTCAGCTTGATAATTTGAAAGAAAATGACAAAGCAATAGAAAATTATGAAAAGGCATTTCAATATTTGGAAAAATGTACGAATAAAGAAATTGAAATTCTCTTACTCAATAATTATGGCAATATTTTAATTGGACAAAACAATAAAAAAGCGGAAAGTTTACTAAAAAAGGCTTATGACTTACATACACAACATAATGCAAAACATAGCTATTATTCACTGCTCATATTAGATAATTTAGGGAAATTATATACTAGTCAATTAGATTATGATAAGGGAATTATAACTTTTAATGCAGCTATCAAGATATCAAAAAAAATTAATCATACATCATACACTGTAAACTTATACATTAATTTATCAAAATTGTATTTAGAAATAAATTCTATTTCTAAAGCTGCCTATTATCTACATTTGGCATTTAATTATTTGAATCAATCAAAAAATAAATCCCTTTACTCAGAGTACTATTTAACACTTTCTGACCTTTACAAAAAAAGAAACCGGTATAAGAAGGCTTATGAATTCTTTTTAAAATACTACGAAATTAATGCAGAACTGTTTAATGAATCATCCAACGATAAAATCAAGAAATTGCAAATTTTGCAAGATGTAAAAAACATTGAAAAAGAACGGGACCATGCTAAAATGATGGCGAATCTGAAGCATGATTTTTTAGCCAATATGAGTCATGAAATTCGCACACCAATTAACAGTGTTTTGGGTATCTCCTACTTATTACAACAAGATCAATTAACAGAGAAACAGTTGAATTATGTACGCCGATTACAGTTTAGCGGTGAAAATTTATTGCATATTATCAATGATGTGTTAGATATTTCCAAAATAGAAGCCGGGAAAATGGAAATTTGTGATGAAGTATTTGATATATCAGCATGGTTACATTTACTCTATGATCAATTTTCGTTCAGAACGGAAGCCAAACAACTTGCTTTCCATTTAGAAGAACAGACGGCAAGTCCACTATATATATCAGGAGACAGTCATCGTTTGTCTCAGATTATGCTGAATTTATTATCCAATGCAGTAAAATTTACCGAATCGGGCGGTATCACTCTTTCCAGTAAGACAGTAAAAGAAGAGGATAATAAATTATGGATTACATTAAGTGTTCAGGATACGGGCATCGGTATATCACAAGACAAGATAAATCAAGTTTTCAAGCCTTATGAACAAGCAAATGCTGATATTAAAAACAAATACGGAGGCACCGGACTGGGCTTGGCTATTTGTGTAAAGCTGTGCGAACTGATGCACGGAGAATTGACCGTTAACAGCAAGCTCAACGAGGGTACTACATTTAGTATTACCTTGCCGTTTGGTTTTACATCAAACATAAAAACAGATTCAAAAGAACCAAGTAAAGACATTTGTATAAAAAATTTAAATTTATTAGTTGTTGATGATCTTGAAGAAAATAGACAACTTTTTCATGATTTATTGCTTAGTATTAATCCTGCATTTACTATTCAGTTTGCAGAACATGGTAAATTGGCCATAGATGCCTTAGTCCATTTTAAAGCGGATATTATTTTAATGGATTTAGAAATGCCGGTGATGAACGGTATAGATGCGGCTATTCAAATTAAAAAAGATAATCCGAACCAACAAATAATAGGGCATACGGCAAGCATATTAACATTAAATAAAGATGAAATAAAGGACTTAGGTTTTGATTATATGCTGTTAAAACCTTTTAAAATAGATGAACTAATACAGATATTAGATAGTCTTTCTAAATAGTATTCTTGATAAAAAAAGCGGTCAACAGACCGCTTTTTATTCTAATAAATTTAGTTAGTTGGAGGCCAACCGTTTCCTCTGCCAAACAATTTAATATTAGTAAAATCATTAACATCAGAAATACAGTAATAATTTGTAATTCTGTATAAAGTACCTTTCTGAGAAAAGACTCCACTAATGCCAAAAGCATCATATAAAGTACCAGAAAAATCTTTTCCGGATAAATTTACTGTTACCAGAGTAGTTTCGCTTGTTGAAATATCGAATTCAAATACAGCTGCACTTTCACCTGTTTTCAGGGCAGCTGTATATTGCTGATTATTTACACTCAATTTTACTTCTAAATCTGCGGCAATTTTATCTCTGCCCAGCACCTGCACGATGTAATTTACTCTCACGGTTTGCTCAGGCGTAACTGCTGTTAAGTATTCGCTGATGAGTTTATCCACTTCTGAGACGGCAATCACTTTGCCGCTACCGCCAGGAGTATTATCTATTTGTAAAGGCATCAGCCCTTTGCTGAAATTTTTCAGTATTTTACCCATACCGAATTTAAACATGTTGTTTTTCATATCGCTTTATTATTGAATTAAGAATAGCTTAAAGTTATGAAATCCATTTGAAATCTGTTTATCACTTGAGTAAACGGCAAAATGAATGAGTAAACGGTAA
>CAZPBT010000187.1:0-6231 GCA_964584555.1 uncultured Chitinophagales bacterium | reverse complement strand
AGGTGCGCAACTTCATATCTCATCTGTGTATACCCCCATTTAGGTGAGTTCTATTGTAAAAATGCTTCTGAACTTATCGAGTCAAAATTACATACTCTGAAATAATTTCCTTTAAAAATGCAGCATCGTGAGTACGCACATTTTCAATTCCCATTTTTGCTTTCACATTTCTAACGGTCTCTGCCATTAAATCATAATAAGTATCATTATTGTATTGCTGTGCTCTGCTGAGCAAAGATTTGAGTGCAAGCATATCCGCATCCGTAAACATCGTAACTTGCGGATATTTGGGTTCATATTCTGCCTTATCGGGCAGATTCTGCAAATCTTCCAAGGTTACAACACGATCGGGCTTTAGTTTTATCACTGTAGTATTGGCTATCATGTCGCCCAGTCTTTGTTCTTTTTCACTCATCAATATGGACAATACACCAACGGTGTAACCGGATAATAAACCATCTACAGCCCGATATGCCCAACGCAAAAAATAATCTTTACTTTCCAGCGAACTGCCATTTAGTTTTAACACCTTTATGGAAACCAATTTTTTACCAATACTTTGTCCATTGGTAAATACCTCAAGCAGTAATCTGTAAAAATAGTAGAACACTACTACCAGAAAATAGAAAAGATACAAAAAGGACTCCGACATATCCAGAATGAACGGAAATACAAAAAAAACCATCAACATGATAAAAATATAATAGACCGCACTATCTATCAGCCAGGCAATAAAACGCCACAGTAACCCGGCAGTATCATACTGAATCGTTACATTTTGCGTTGTATTTACATCTATCTTTGCCATGCGATGTCGAATTTATATAATTTTTCAGATTTATTTAACCAAATGCATTCTCGATGTGCAAAAATATATTATTTTAGTCGGACATGAAAGAAACGCGTTTTATTGAGCAAAATCTGAAAAAATGGAAAGAGTTTGAGTCATTGCATCAAAGCAATCACAAAGACTCTAACCTTTACAGTAAACTGTTCATTCAGATTACTGATGATTTATCGTATTCACGCACTTTTTACGGCAACCGTTCCGTTAGGGTATATCTCAATAATTTGGCACAGGATATTTTTCAGCGTGTCTTCAGCAGAAACCGTAAGAAACAAAATGCTTTCAAAGATTATATCACGGAAGAACTGCCTTCCATATTATTTTATCACCGCAAAGAATTACTCATTGCTTTTATCATTCTGGTGGTATCGATACTCATTGGTTTGTTTACCTATAAACATGATGGAAGTTTTGCAAGAAAAATGTTGGGAGACGGCTATTTGGAAATGACTGCTCAAAATATTGCCAAGAAAGATCCAATGGCGGTGTATAAAGACATGAATCAGGTAGAAATGTTTGTGATGATTGTACTCAACAATTTGAAAGTCGATTTATTTACTTTCTTTTCCGGCATATTTATGGGTATCGGCTCTATTTTGGTTTTATTTCAAAATGGCATGATGCTGGCGGCATTTCAATATTATTTTGTTAAACGCGGCTTATTCTGGGATTCATTTCTTGCTGTATGGCTGCATGGCACACTGGAAATCTCAGCGATGGTAATCTGCGGTGCTGCAGGTATCGTATTGGGAAAAGGTCTGTTATTTCCGGGTACATACAGTCGAATGCAATCCTTCTTATCATCTGCACAACGAGCATCCAAGATCTTTTTTGCTGTACTGCCCATCACCTTTGTTGCCGGTATCATCGAGTCTTTTCTTACACGTTATACACAAATGCCGGATGCCCTGCGTTTGGGACTGATACTGGCATCGTTGTTTTTTATCCTGGGTTATTTTGTTTATTATCCCTGGTTAAAATACAAAAACGGCACTTTGCGCATACCGGAAGCAGAAAAAGTGCTACCCGAAAATTATCTGCCTTTTGAATTTTTTTCCATAAAAAAGTTATCCGAAATATTGCTTGATACATTCAGATTGTTCAGAAAATATGCTTCGGGATATTTGCAGGTATTTGCCTATTTACTAGTCATCAGTTTTATCATTGGCTGGAGTATCGGCAAACATTACTTATTAGACAACATGTATTTTAATGGAGCTAGTGTGTACAATTCATTACTTTTCATTAAAGTAAACTGGCAGAGTTGGTTTAGCATCATCCCTTTACTGATGCTCTTTAACTATTCAACCTATACCGCCTATATATTTTACAAAGAATTTGCAGAACAGCAAGAAGAAAGGGCAATGGCATTTTTTCAGTGGATGCGGTTTACGTGGCAACAAACACTGGGCAATTTGCTTATACAGGTTGTATTTTTAGGTATTTATTCCTACATAGGATTGAAGTGGTATATACTTCTCTTTGTATTACCTGTACATTTTATTGCTACTTATGCACTGTACTATCCTTATTATTATCAAACCACATTTTTCAAACGATACTTTCAAACTATAAAAAGCGAAATACTTAGTTATATTGTACTACTGCTGATATTTATGTTCATTACTTTTATGATTTTTACACTAGTAAACTCCGAACTGTATATGATGCTTTATGAAGCCATTGCCATGAACTTGAAAGAAACCAGTGTAAATGCCAACATGCTATATCTGACGTTTTTTATTTTTTCAAATATGGTTCTGTTCAGCTTTATTTTAATCTTGTTTAATTTATATCAAGCCGTATTTTATTTCTCTCAGAAAGAAAAAAACACGGCCGAAGGATTACTTAATCAACTGGAAAAAATAGGTACAAAAAGGAGAATTTATGGTTTTTAAAAGAAAATTCAGTATACTCCTTTTTATCTTATCAGTTATCAGCATAACTGCGGTAGCACAATCGGTAACTACTGCAGATGATGTACAAAACAATAATCAGCAAGAGTATCAGTCTGCGCCGGTGCAGCCTGCACACCTGGATAAAAAAAAGTGGGAAGCATTAAAGAAAGATTTGAAAATTAATGAACCTAAACCGGAGAAAAAGATAGAGACTAAAGAAAAACCTAAAACTCAAAAGGAACATAAACCATTTCATATTAATCCCAAAGTACTGGCAGTTCTTAAATGGACTTCCTTTATCCTGATGATTACATTGTTGTTGTTGTTTGTTTTAAAAATATTGGGCATAAATCCATTCCGGAAAAAATCAGACAGAAACAATTTGCAGTTTTCATTAGAAGAAATTGAAGACAACCTCGATAAGATTCAGCTGGATCCTTATATTGAAGAAGCATTAAAAAATAAGGATTACCGTTTGGCTATTCGGCTTTATTATTTGATGATCATTCAGCGCTTGGCTTTCAAGGATAAAATCATCTGGAAGAAATACAAAACCAATAAGCACTATCTGAATGAAATGCGCAGTGCAGATTCATTCAAAGAATTCAGCAATCTCACCCGAGATTATGAGCGTATTTGGTTTAGCGAAATGTTTTTTCAGAAAAATGAGTATGAATTTTTCCAACCTAAATTTGTTCAATATTTACATTCCATCCGTTGAGTTCAAGAAGAAATATAATCATACTCGTAGTTGCCGTATTGCTCATTTTCATCTTCGGTCTTTATTTGTTTGCAACAAATCTTACAGAATGGATGTACACTTTGGATAAAGACAAAAAATCGCCTTATGGACTTTATGTCACCAACAGATTGCTCAAACATCAATATGGAGATAATTTTATTGAGATAAAAAATTCGGTAATCGAAACTTTTCGCGAACTCGATCCAAAGAAAAAGTATAATTATGTTTATATCAGCCACGAAGCTTTTTACGATACGGCAGTAGTAGATACACTGATGAAATTTGTAGCCGCAGGAAATACGGCTTTCATTGCAGTGGATGATATTACGGGATATTTACGCGGACAAATCCTGTCAAAAGAGTATCATCTGGGGTTGAATATCGGCTATAACTTTGATGATTCACTTGCCTTTGCACCACCTGATACGACAACAGTGCTTACAGAAGAAACGGATGAAGAATATATTGATGAAGACGAAATCAGCTACGATGAAGAAGATACCGCTGATATTTATTACGATTCAACTTATGCCTATGAAGACAGTGTTGCCGTAGTATCCCCTGACAGTACTTTTTTCTTTTCTGACTCAAATGGTATAGATATTAATCCCTTTTTCTCAATTACAAAAGCAATGTCAGACTCTGTGGCTTTTAACTTCACCCATCCGGCTTTCAAAGCCAGACATGATTATATTTATTTCAAAAAATTCAAGAGTGATACCTTACCGGTTCGCAACCTCTACTTTGAACCGCTTACAGACACCTTTCACAACTATCCCATGCAAGCCGGAGATGCCATAACATATGGTGCATACTTGCGCTATAAGGATACATCACGAATGAATATGGTAATTTTAAAACATGGAAAAGGCAATCTTATTATACTGCTCACTACTTTGCCTTTTACCAATTATTTTATGCGAAAAAATTGGGGGCTGGATTATGCAGAAAAAATATTCGCACACTTGCCGAATAAAAACTTAATCTGGGATGATGTGTCAAATATATATGAAGGAGAAGAACAAGACTATCACGGCAACCCTGAATTAAATGAATCTCCGTTATATTTTGTACTGAAAAATACACAACTCAAATGGGCTTGGTATTTGATATTGTTGGGCATACTTATATACGCACTTTTCAGGGCAAAACGTCGTCAGCAAATCATTCCGCTTATCGAACCTAAGCAAAATACATCACTTCAATATGTGGAAACGATAGGTCAGCTCTATTTTCATGAAAATGAACATATCGAAATTGCCGTTGAAATGCGCAACCAGTTGCTGAACTATATCCGCAACCGATATCAACTGAAAACAAATGACATGGATGATGCTTTTTTTGCCGTATGGAGCCTTAAATCAGGTATAGAAGAAGATAAATTGCGTGAATTAATTGCTGATTATGATGCTGTGGCTAAATTTAAAAGTATTGATAATGCAAAACTGGCTGACCTGAATAATAAAACTGAATATTTTTATAATCATTGTAAATAAATCATATGAAACCAATAGAAAACGAAAACCAATACGAATCGTTCAAACCGCAAGTGAATCCTGATATTGCCTTTGTGCACGATACCGGCGAAAAAATTAAAAGAGAAATAGCCAAAGTGATTATCGGACAACATGAAGCCGTGGATTTGATGCTGTGTGCCTTGTTTACAGGCGGACATATTTTGCTGGAAGGTGTACCCGGCATTGCGAAAACATTGATAGCCCGTATGCTGGCGAAAACTATTCATTCCGATTTTTCTCGAATACAATTCACTCCCGATTTGATGCCAACTGATATTATCGGTACTTCTGTATTTAATATGAAAACATCTGAATTTTCATTCAGAGCAGGTCCTGTATTTGCCAATATCATTTTAATAGATGAAATCAACCGTTCTCCGGCTAAGACACAGTCTGCCTTATTCGAATTGATGGAAGAAAAGCAAGTAACCGTGGACGGCACCACCTACAAAATGAAATATCCTTTTATGGTATTGGCCACACAAAATCCCATTGAGCAGGAAGGTACTTATCGTCTGCCCGAAGCACAATTAGACCGTTTTGTATTTCGCATTATCATGAATTATCCTGATTTGAACGAAGAAAAACAGATATTGCAGCGCTTCAACAACGACTTCAACTCTCGCATCACGCAAGAAGTAAATGCAGTAGTAAACGGCAATGATATTTTGCGATGCAGCAATGCCATTGAGAATATCTACATCAAAGATGATTTGTTGAATTATATTGCCAGTATTGTTTATGAAACACGCAACCACGGCGATTTATTTTTAGGTGCTTCGCCTCGTGCTTCACTGGCTTTGCTGAAAACATCAAAAGCGATGGCAGCCATGAGTGGCAGAGACTTTGTAACACCTGATGATATTCGTTCAGTATCAGATGCTGTACTCAACCACCGTATCATTCCATCACCTGAAAAAGAAATGGAAGGCGTAACCGCACAAGATATCATCAAACAAATTATCCAGAAAATAGAAGTGCCGAGATAGGATGAAAGTTGTGAATAATGAGTAGTGGGTAGTGAGTATTTAGTATTGGAAAATGTGTAATATGCTATAAGTTGAAATATACTTCAAGATTAAATTCTATTATAGTAAGATCTGCAATCTGAATAGAGTTTGATGCAAATTGAGTAATTTGAAACAAATCAAACAAATAATATAATTAAAAATAAACTCATGATTAGTCAAATTCAAAAATTCAGTAAAAATGCAATTGCCTTAGAAT
>CAZPBT010000186.1:0-6288 GCA_964584555.1 uncultured Chitinophagales bacterium | reverse complement strand
AAAACACCGGAAAAAGCAAAGTTTTTGCCTATGTAGAAATGCCCAATGCTGAACTAGTCGCTAAAGGAATTTCAGAATTAAATTATTTTGAATTAAAAGGAAGAAATTTGGTAGTGAATGAAGCACGTCCGAAAGAAGAAAGACCAAAGTCAAACTTTAATAAGAGATATTAATTATTGAAATTTTTGTTTGTCAAAAAATTAAAGGCTGCCATGTGCAGCCTTTTTATTTACAACAATTAAAAAAGAAGTAAAACTTGCTTTATTGGCTACCTTTAAAAAAATGATACCTTTGCACATGCATTCCAAAATTCTCATTTTTGATTTCGGTTCTCAATATACCCAACTGATAGCCCGTCGCATCCGCGAACTGGATATCTACTGCGAAATACATCCTTATCATGCGCATGGTATATTGGAAAAAACTACATTCAGCGGTATTATTTTATCCGGCTCTCCTTTTTCTGTTTTAGAAGAAAATGCGCTTCAGTTTCCGGTGAAGGATATTGTCAACACCTATAAAAAACCACTCTTAGCTGTTTGTTACGGAGCGCAATATATTGCCCATATTCATAACGGCAATGTTGAGCGTTCTCAAAAACGGGAATATGGCAGAGCAAATCTTAATTATATTGAACCAGAAAACAAACTTTTTTCTTACATACACAAAGGCAGTCAGGTTTGGATGAGCCATGGAGATTCTATTTTGCAGTTGCCCGATGATTTTGAAATTTTAGCCAGTACGGATGCCATCCCGGTCGCCGCTTATAAACATAAAACAGATGAGGTTTATGGCATTCAATTTCATCCCGAAGTCACCCACTCTTTAGACGGAAAACAACTCATAAAAAATTTTGCTTTAGATATCTGCCACTGTTCGCAAGACTGGACATCTGGAACATTTGCTGATGAAACCATTGCTGAAATCAAAGACACTATTGGTAAGGATAATGTTGTGCTTGGTTTATCAGGTGGTGTAGATTCTTCGGTGGCTGCTCTTTTATTGCATCATGCTATCGGGAAACAGCTCACTTGCATTTTTGTCAATAACGGTTTGTTGCGTTTAAATGAATTTGAAAATGTACTCGATTCATACAAACATTTAGGACTGAACGTGATTGGCGTGGATGCTTCTGAAAAATTTTATGCTGAATTAGAAGGCAAGACTGACCCCGAAGCAAAGCGAAAAGCTATTGGCAAAGTTTTTATTGATGTATTTCAGGAAGAAGCTGAAAAACTGGACAATGTAAAATGGCTGGGGCAAGGAACAATCTATCCCGATGTTATCGAGTCGGTTTCGGTACATGGTCCATCTGCAAAAATAAAATCACATCACAACGTCGGTGGTCTGCCGGAAAAAATGCATCTCAAAATAATAGAACCGCTTAAAAAATTATTTAAGGATGAAGTTCGGAAAGTAGGTGCGTATCTGGGGTTACCCGAAGAAATTTTACATCGCCATCCGTTTCCGGGGCCCGGTTTGGGCATACGTATTCTCAGCGAAATTACACTCGAAAAAGTGCAAATGTTGCAAAAAGCTGATGCGATATTCATTAATGGCTTAAAAAAAGAAAATCTATATGATAGTGTGTGGCAAGCCGGCGTTATGCTGCTTCCGGTACAAAGTGTGGGTGTAATGGGTGATGAAAGAACTTACGAAAATGTTGTAGCTTTGAGGGCAGTAACATCGGTAGATGGCATGACAGCAGACTGGTGTCATTTACCTTACGAGTTTTTGGCACGAATTTCGAATGAAATAATCAATAACGTAAAAGGAATAAACAGAGTTGTCTATGATATCAGTTCAAAACCACCAGCAACTATCGAGTGGGAATAAGATATGGATGTTACTTTTTATGCTGTTTGCATTAAATGCCTGCGCAGCTAAGAAAATTACAACCAGTAAAAATGCAGAAATTGTAGCCATTGAGAAACCATCTCCATCCGCTAAGGAAAATGGCGATTCTATTACAGTAAAACCTGTCATTTTTGATATAAAGGATAATACAGTAAAAGAAACAAAGCCTGTTGTGGCTGAGGTTTCGGCAGTAAATGATCCTTATAAAAAATACAATATTGCCATACTGCTTCCTTTTAATCTGGAACAAATTCCTATTGGTAAATTTATTGTGGACTCTACAAAAATGCTGAGTGCAGAATCTACAGATGCCATTCAATTTTATCTGGGAGCACTTTTGGCAAAACAGCGCATTTTAAACAATTCTCTTACGGCTAACGTGTATTTTCTGGATGTAAAAAACGATTCGTCTTCTGTTCAAAAAGCATTGTCTTCAAAGCCTTTTCCGAAGGTAGATTTTATCATTGGTCCACTTTATTCAAAAACGCTAAAAATGGTGGCTGACTATGCTTTGCAAAATCATATTCCTATGATTTCTCCATTGGTCAATTCCATGTATATCAAAAACAATCCATATTATTTTAATGCAAATGCCTCTTTGAAAAGCCAGTACAGTTTTTTATTGGACGAAATGAAAAAAGCTCATCCATATAAAACCATTGAAGTACTTTACGATGGTGCAGATTCGACAGCTGAAAGTATTACTATTTTGAAAGACCTGGCAGAAAATAACCTTAAAGTATCCAACATTAAATATACATCAGTAAGAAGCTGGGATGATGCTGCTAAACTTTTATATACTACAGATACGCTGAGCGAGCGCATGGTATTGATTTATTCATCTAAAGAACCTTATATAAAAAGTGTATTGGGCAAATTAAAACCGCTAAAAAACAAGCTAAATATCTATACTTCGTCCAGTTTGCGATATGCTAAAGGCCTCGCCGATTTAAAATTGACCGATAATGTTTTTACTGCATATCCATATAATTCAGACAATATCAATTTCCGGCAATTTACAGACAGATATACTATGAAGTATGTAAAAAAACCGGATGAAACGGCATATCAGGCTTATGATATACTGATGCATCTGCTTTATATGATCGACAAGCATCAAACCTTAACCGATAATAATTATATCAACACGCTTGATTTTGACAACACACAAAACAAATTCAACTTCAAGCCCATTATTAATAAAGAAAACAGCGTTGATTATTACGACAATACCCATCTCAATTTATACAAATTAGTAAACGGTACTTTTTTGCTCAATCCGGTGGAATAAGAGTATTGATGTAAGAAAACCCCCACCAAAGATTTGATTTAGATCAAATAATACTTCTATTCCATTATATGAGCTAATTGATTCTCTTGACAATTTTGAGTAGTTATAAGATTCAAAATATTTATTAAATATAGTCTAAATAAGATTTTCGTAAAAATTTTATTACGTGAAATCATTGACAAATCATAAAAAATAATTCAGCGATTATGAAATGCCATAATTACCTTTGGATAAAATAATTTTTATGAAAAAGTCTTTTTTAATATATTTACTGCTATTTTATTCAGGAATTTCAATTGCACAAAATCCTTCAATTGTACCTGATTGGATTCCTAATGCATTTACCGACTATATTTTCAACAAAGAAGATATAGAAGTGGTTAACGATGTAGTATATGAGAATGTACCAGTCCTTACTATTCCAGAAAACACAAATAATATTACTGACAATGCTAAAATTGATATTTATTTCAGTAATACACAGAATCAGTGCTTAACAAGTAAACCTGTCATTATCCTTTGTCATGGCAATAATGAAACAAAAAGTGATTATGGATATTTTGCGATGGATTTAGCAAGAAGAGGATATGTAGTTGCTTGTATTGAATATCGAAAAAATTTCTTAACCATTCCCCAGCTTCTTGATATTAACAATTCTGCTTATCATCCACGGGTAATTTGTACTGGTGTGATGGACGTTTTTAATTGCATCAAATATTTAAGTAATAATGCTGCTCAATATTCAATCAATCCAAATTATTTTATCATCGGTGGATTTAGTTTAGGAGCTATGATTTCACTAAATTCGGCATTTTTAGATAAAACTGAGTTGCAAAGCTATGGTATAACATGGATAAATTCAGCATATTATAATGATTACGATGTTTCGTTACAAACCACAAAAATCAAAGGAGTCTTTTCATTAGCAGGTTCAGTATATGATTTGAATTATATAAAAAATACAGAACAGACTCCTGTTTTCCTATTTCATGGTGTCAAAGATGGGGCATGTCCATATTTAAGCGGTAAAATTGCATATTCTATTAAAGCTACAGATGTTACTGTTTATGGAGGTGGAATGATCGCTCAAAGATTGAAAACAAATAATTCAAGTTTCTATTTTGTGACAGCAAAAGATGTAGGTCACAATTTTACACCAAATTGTTCTTATCGTAGATGGGAATATTTTCCGAATGGTTACGTAACAAATTGGTATCCTGATATGTTAAGCTTTTTAAAAAACTCCGTACTATGTAACAATATGAATCAGTTTCATAAGATTGTAAATTGCACAACTCCAGATTGTGATATTTTAAATACTACTTGTACTGGAGCAAGCGCACTTACAAATCCTTCGATTCCTAACCTTGCAAATCTACCAACTTCTGCATGCCAACCCACTACAACAAATGAACATTGTCATACATTATCTTTTGATGGAGGTGATTTTATAAAAATTCCATATAATAATACATTTGATGGTGTATCTAAGGTGATTCATTTTTGGTATAAAAAGACAAACACTTTACCATCAAACCAGTTAAATATTTTATTTTCTGCCGGTAATGATTTAAATATTTCAAATTCAAAAGTTACTATAGGATTAATAGGAGAAAATACAGTAGGGCTTTATGTTAAGGATTTGATAAGTGGAACAATAAACAGTTATACCTATGCAATTCCTACAATTAACAACAATTGGCATCATTATGCTATTGTCTTATATGGAACAACATTTGATATGTATATTGACGGTATACTATCAATTCATTCTACAATTTCACAAGACTTAGACATTCCAAATTATATTCAGTATATTGGGGGAAGTCCTTATAATACTGGAACATTTCCTGTTCCATATTCTGGAATAACAGGTCAGATAGATGAAATCAGATATTGGTCAGACATACCAGATGCATTCAACTCTACAATACTATCATCAATAATTTTTAATGGAATAAACAGTAACATATGTCCTAACACGAATTGGCTTGTTGCAAACTGTAAATTAAATCAAAATACACAAATAATTAAAGATGAAACTAACTTTCATAATGATGCAATTATGGGAACAACTACAAATATTGAAACAGCCGACCCCACCCACACTACCAACTGCAATACATCTGCAAGAATGGGATTATCTACTACAAATTCTATTATTGACACCGCAGAAGATATGTCAATTGAATCAAGTAATAGCACAGGTAAATTATATATATATCCTAATCCTTCAAAAAATGTACCAACAGTTATTTATTACTCTACTCAATATACAGCAGCAACCATTGAAATATTAGATGCAAAGGGTGAAGTTAAATCTTTGCAAAAAATCAGTTTAGTTCAAGGTGATAATAATTTATCAAGTTTTCTTCCTAAATTAGCTACAGGAATATACCAATTTAACATAAAAGCTAATGACTTTAAGGATAGAAAACAATTTATAATTATAGAATGATTAAGAAAATACTAAAACTAATTATTTTTTCACTATTTTTTGGAAATTTGAATGCTGCTGATTTATATAATACAAGACTACTTGGGCAAAAAGAATACCCCGGATTGGAATTAGGTAGCATTTGGGGATATACCGATACAATTAAGCATAAAGAATATGCGTTAGTTGGTGTACAAACAGGATTAAGTATTGTTGACATAACAGATTCTACTTCAATTAGAGAACTTTTTTATGTACCATCATCCAATACTGTATGGCACGAATTAAAAACATACTCACATTATGTTTATATGGTGCATGATGTTTATAATAATCTCAATGAAGGATTACAAATTGTTGATTTGCAGTACTTACCTGATAGTATCAAAACTTATTCAGTTAAAAATTTAGTACAAGGTACAAATACACTTACATTTAAAAACAGCCACACAATAAGTGTGGATGACAGTGGTTATCTCTATTTAAATGGTGGAAGTGGAACTAATTCATTCAAAATAAATTCTACTTATGTAAATGGAACTGCCATTTTTGATTTAAAACCAAATCCTTTACAACCGCAGTATATGGGTCATGTTAATAACCGTTATGTTCACGACTCTTATGCACGAGGAAATTATTTATATGTATCTCAGGTTTATCAAGGTTTTCTTGGCATCTATGACATTTCAAATAAAAGAAATCC
>CAZPBT010000185.1:2074-6311 GCA_964584555.1 uncultured Chitinophagales bacterium | reverse complement strand
ATTTTCCGGATTATAAACCAAATCATACAACAAATGCGCTTGAGTTAATTTCTCATAAGGAATATTCGGACACTCATTTGTATTAGGGTACATACCGATAGGCGATGTATTGATAATTAAAGTATGCGCTTGCAATATACTGTCATTGTCAAACAAGTCTTCATAGCAGTAGGCATTTTCAGTTTCATGCCGCGAAACGTGTTTATACCCGATTCCCAATTTTTGCAACACGTACTCTACGGCTTTTGCTGCACCACCGGTACCTAAAATAAGTGCTTGTTTATGGGTGTTGTTCAGCAGCGGTTGGAGGCTGTTTTCAAAACCGTAAATGTCTGTATTATAGCCTGTTTTTTTTCCTTCAGAAAACAAAATAGTATTGACAGCCCCAATTTTTTGGGCTTCCTCCGAAAGTTCATCCAAATAAGCAATGATTTTTTCTTTGTAAGGTATCGTTACATTCAAGCCTTTTAGGTTGGGGAATTCAAGGCATAAATCACTGAAATATTCTATTTTTTCAAGCGGAAAAACGGCATAGTTTGCATCTGTTATTTCTTCACGTTCAAACTTTGCGGCAAAATAGCCGGGCGAAAATGAATGCGAAAGAGGAAAACCGATAATACCAAATTGTTTCATAAACGAATATACAAATTTATTGATGTACCGATATATTGATGTACCGATATATTGATGTACCAATGTACCAATTTATCAATGTAACAATGTACCGATATTTTTTTAATAGAGTGAATTTGCAAATTTGTTTATACACTAACCAATTAACCATTAAATTAATTAACTATTAAACTAACCTGTTGTGAGGTTTAAACCGCATGGAAACATAGAATTTATAATAGCAAATAGTTGTTTGGTGCAAATCAGTTTAGAAAGTCAAAAAAAACATAGTATCACCTTTGGCGATTTCTAAATTTTTATTATTCTTACCTCAATTTTTTGTAAGGCAAACATTGTTAATCTTAAAAAAAACTATGCCTCTGTGCTGTAAAAATTATAAACCAAACCGCACAATAGGTTAAACTATTTAACTAAATAATTTACGGTTATTTCATCTTCACATTTTCACATCTTCACATTTTCACATCTCCACATCTCCACATTTTCACATTTTCAAATTACTTCTTCATGCCCATGCCTTGGAATTTCTTCATCATGGATTTCATCTGGTCGAATTGCTTGATAAAATTATTGACATCCTGTATGGAATTTCCCGAACCTTTTGCCAGTCGCTCTCTGCGCTTACCGTTTAAAATATCGGGATTTTTGCGCTCTTCGGGAGTCATGGAGAAAATGATTGCCTCAATTTTCTTAAATGCATTATCGTCGATGTCAATATCCTTGATGGCTTTGCCCACACCCGGTATCATGCCCAGCAAATCTTTGATATTTCCCATCTTTCTGATTTGGTTGATTTGCTGCAAGAAATCATCGAAATCAAACTGGTTTTTGGCAATTTTTTTGGATAAACGCTGTGCTTCTTTTTCGTCAAATTGTTCCTGAGCTTTTTCTACAAACGAAACAATATCCCCCATACCCAAAATACGCTGCGCCATACGCTCGGGATAGAAAACATCCAGCGTGTCTAACTTTTCGCCGCGCGAAACAAACTTAATCGGTTTGTCCACTGTATATTTTATAGAAAGTGCCGCACCGCCTCTGGTATCGCCGTCTAATTTGGTGAGCACCACTCCGTCGAAATTAATTTTATCGTTGAATGCTTTTGCCGTGTTCACTGCATCTTGTCCGGTCATGGAATCTACTACAAACAACGTTTCCTGAGGTTGTATCGCTTGTTTTACCTGGTAAATTTCATTCATCATTTCTTCATCCACCGCCAAGCGACCGGCAGTATCCACGATAATGACATTTTGCCCTTTTTGTTTGGCATGTGCAATGGCATTTTTAGCAATGTCCACCGGATTTTTATTTTCAATTTCGGAATAAACTTCCACTCCTATTTGCTCGCCTAACACCGTAAGCTGATTAATAGCCGCAGGACGATACACGTCGCAGGCAACTAATAAAGGTGTTTTGTTTAATTTCGTTTTCACGAAGTTGGCTAATTTGCCGGAGAAAGTCGTTTTACCAGAGCCTTGCAAACCAGAAATCAAGATGATGGTTGGGTTGGCTTTCACATTGATTTCTGTAACTGTTCCGCCCATCAGTGTTGTCAATTCATCACTTACAATTTTCACCATCAATTGACCCGGTGAAACGGAGGTGAGCACATTTTTGCCCATCGCCTCGTCTTTGATTTTGTCGGTAAATTCTTTTGCGATTTTATAGTTCACGTCTGCATCTACCAACGCACGACGAATATCTTTGATAGTAGAAGCAATATTGAGCTCAGTGAGTTTGCCTTCACCTTTCAGATTTTTAAAGGCACCTTCGAGCTTGTCCTGCAAATTTTCAAACATAATTTTCCAAATTTAAGAGGTGCAAATATACGGAAAATGTGCGTAAGTTTAAATTTGACGATAAGCTAAGAAAAACAAAAAAATCATCAGATTTAAATCTAAACTTATGCATAATAGTTCTTTTTATTTTACTATTTTCACTATATTAAATAAAGCATTTTTAGAACTACAATTTTTTATCCATCAAGAATATGAATTATAAATTAATTATACTGTTTTTGGTAATTTTATCTTCTTGTTCAAGGCAAATGCAGGGTTATTATATTAGTGAATGCTTTGTAAATGATGCCAGACCAGCACTAAGGATTCATTTTTTTGATAAGGATTCATTTCAATATTTTTATACATATGGAATTGACACCATTAAAGGAACTTGGAAAATAAAAAACAGAAAGCTATTTACTTATTCCCCAATGTTTTCAATTAAAAATATACCAATTAATACATTCAACTTTTCTGTTAGTTATAATTTCTCACCAAATCCAAATGATACGATTGATTGCTTTAGACTGAAAAGAAATAAACTATGCTCAATTTCAAAGGAAATTAAACATAAAAAGGGATGTTGTTTTATAGGGCAAATGTAACTAAACCAGATTCCAAAGCGAACTATATTTCTGAACCATGAGTAAATTAATGTATATTATTCTTATTACCTTATTCACAAATTGCAGTTCTAACATCTCAAAGAATGATAATTATAATTTAAGTGATAGAGCAAATTTATTAGCTCTTAATGAAAATGTAATTGGATTAGAATACATAATTAAAAAGACATTAAAAGATGAAATCGAAGAATATCATGTTAAATACTTAGGCAAGATAAAAAAGGCAAATGGTTCATATATAAAAATTATCACTAACATTATTTTTTGCGGTAAAAATACTGACTCTCCTCATGCAAATGCAGCAATATATGTATATAATGATAAAAATATCGAACTTGGATATTATAGCCTTGGACCAATTTGGTCATTACCAAGTAAAATAGTTGCAAATAATCTTGTTTTTGATTATTCTGATTTATATTGTAATCAAAAAACTATTATTAATTTTCAAGATAGTATCCCCGGTCAAATATACATAAAGTGCACAGAAAAAGGAGGAGACATATATGTATTTAATAAATCGAAGTATTAAAAACACACATTTATTTCGTGTAACTTTTTATTAGTACTTCTAATATATATAGTATTTTTGTTGCAAATCAAAATACAAATTACAAAGTATTGCAAGCGATTTTCCATCTTCGATAAAAGAAGTTTCAAGAAAAAATCAGATTCATCTCGATTCAATTTATGACAACTTTAGAGATTCCATTATCATTACGTGTAATCAAAATACAAATTCCGAACTTAATCTTTCAAACGACACTGAACTTATAAAACTTGAGGCAATTTATTTGGGCTCAATTAGTACTAAATCCGGTAATGAAATTTAATTTTTGAATACGATGCAATATTACCAACTAAAAAAATATCAGCTACATGTTTCATCCGGAACTTTTTTATTCAATAAACAAAATAAGAGAATTGGTAATTATTGGTATTCCTCGGATTGGGAACTGCCAAAAAGAATAGCTGAAAATTCATTAGTCTTTTCTTATGATAATTCTTATTGCAAGTATGATACATGTATTAGTTTCTATGACAGCATTCCTTCCTTTTTATTTGTTCCTTGTTCTAAATTTGGAGGAAATATCTATGATTTCCATAGGAATGAATAGCCATCACAATTTAGTTTATTTCGTTTTGTAAAATCAAAGCCAAAATTTGGAAACTACAATTTCAATACTCTTGACTAAA
>CAZPBT010000185.1:0-1974 GCA_964584555.1 uncultured Chitinophagales bacterium | reverse complement strand
TTTGTAAAATCAAAGCCAAAATTTGGAAACTACAATTTCAATACTCTTGACTAAAATAAATTTATAAAACCACCATCACCTTCCTACTTCCTACTTCCTACTTACTACTTTCCCTTACTCTTTCTTCTTCACTTTACCAAAGCCTACATTCATATAAAAGTTGATTCCTGTAAAGCGTTTTTTTGCAAAAGAAGTAATGATGTTTTTTGAACCTAAGGTAAACTGAGCAATCTTTATACCCGCACCAAAATTGATGCCCTCGTATTTATTCCAGTTTAATGGCGTAAATACACTGAAAATACGGGTTTCAAAACGCGGTGTAATGGTGATATCATTCGGCATATTGGCTTTGCCAAGTCCGTGTTTGAAAGACAAAGGGTTAAACTGAAAATTCGCATTGACATAAAACTTAGATACAATGCGTGCATCTACAAAAACATTGATGGTCGTGGGTAAATAGATTTTTTGCTTTTTGCTCGGTATGGTATAATCGCCTAAAGAATCCAAAATCGCATCGATATTGATGTTCGTATAATTATCGCTTTCTACCAAATGTGACAATGGCACATCCTGATTATTGCCTTTAAAACTGCGGCTGTATTTTCCCGTTTTGTACTCATTAAAGCCCATATCATTAACCGAAAAACCGACCATTAAAATATGCTCTTCCGAATTCTTTTTTCTGAATTCATAAATCGCACCTGCGTCTACTCCAAAACCATTGATGCCAAAATGATAGTTGAAATCGTTGTCCGTTACCGCATTGCTCACTAATAATTCAAACTCCGTATTTCCTGCATTAATCATCGTATCACTCTTGCCTGTATTGTAGTAGCGGTTGAAGTCGAGGTGGTTGACAGACAGTTGTGCATTAAAAATGTTCGTTGTCATTTTTACGGATGCGCCTGCATGCAGATAATGCCGTTCTTTGAGTTTGAAACTTCGGGCGTAGCCTAAATTAAATTCATGAAAAACATTGACAGAACCGGTAAGGCGTGTGTCACTAAAATTGCTAATCCAGTTTTGGATATGACTAAAATCGTTATAAAGTGAAGTGATGAAATTTTCATCCAAATCGTTGAATGTCGTGATAGCACGCACACGTGTGCCGAAGCTAATCGTATTCTTTTTGATGCGATACATAAAAGATGGTCCCATCACATTAAAGCCGATATAAAGATTTTTGGGTTTGCCGTCTAAGTTTTCCTGTACATAGGCATTTTTATCCCAGTGTTTAATCCAGTCTTTGGGCTTTCCCACTAAAGAAAAATGGTTATTGCCCAAAGAGGCATCAAAGCCAAATAAATTAGTTTGCCATTTCATATCAGAGGCTGCCGGGAAAGCCGGATTGATAATTTGTGTAAGAATGGCATCATTCGACAAATAATGAGCACCTGCAAATGGCTGTGCTTTTATGGCAGATGTAACTAACAGAATGATTATAACCGATAAGACCTTTTTCATAGCATACATTTTAGTGTAAAAATAGAATGCACATTCAAAAAACTAATAGACAACTTATAGACAGTTCTTTATAATTTGCCGGTTCTTACTTGAACTTGTTTTATCGGATTATTTACCATTAAGGCATTAAGGAAATTAAGACTATTTGTTCAGGCAATGCCACTATATGACTTATTGATTAATGAATTAGCTAATTAACGAATTAACGAATTGCTAATTAGCTAATTGCTGATTTTCTTCTTATTTTTGCATCCAAGTTGTAAGATTTTCTTACTACTTATTACTCACTACTTAATACTATTATCATGTACAGAAGTCATACCTGTGGCGAATTGCGCATCAGCGATACTAATAAAGAAGTTCAGCTTTCGGGTTGGGTGCAAACCACGCGCAACTTTGGCGAACTTTTATTTATTGATTTGCGCGACCGTTACGGCATCACGCAATTGGTATTCAATAATGAAACGAATAATTTACTGTTCGACAGAGCAAAGCGCATGGGGCGTGAAT
>CAZPBT010000184.1:0-6323 GCA_964584555.1 uncultured Chitinophagales bacterium | reverse complement strand
TACAAATCAAGAAATTTGTTTTCTTTTTAGAAAATCAGTTTGCTATTTCTTAGCCGTCAGTATTTGCTTATAGGTATTATTGTCGGATAGTATTTCAATTGCTTTCAAAACGTCTTTATCGTCTTTCAGGCTATTGGCTATTCTCCCTTTTTCGTACGTGTATCTGCTCACGATCTCTTCTTCCAACAGTTCTTTAATTTCGGATTTATGGGTAATCAAATCTTTTGATTTATCCTCTTTTATTTTATCGCCTAGTGCTGTTAAAAGTTTCATTGAACTTTCTGACAAATGACTTTCTTCTGCAGATTTTTGCAAATCATTAAGTTTAGCTTCTGCTTCGTTGGTGTAAGTATAAGTTTTGTCTTTCAGGTAATTTACAAAGTCGTTGTATTCATCATCTGTCAGCCTGAATTTGTTACCATCTCTTAAATCAGCGTGTTTCGTTCTATAAACATTGGCATAATTAAAGAAGTGGTTATTGGTATATAAGGCAATAGTTATGGGGTTGGTTTCTTGAAGGGCTGTTTTAATGTCCGGTTCTATGCCGGCACCGTCTTTCACAGTTCTGCCTGCTTTGGTTTTAAATTCCTTACGCAGCGAATCGGGAACGGCAGATGCAATTCCATTATCACTTCTGTGCGAATAATCAATGCGCTGAATACATCTTCCGCTGGGAATATAATATTTTGACACCGTTACTTTCAATTTCCCTTTATATGGAAGTGGTTTGGTAATTTGAACCAACCCTTTGCCGTAAGTATTTTGACCAATAACTATACCACGGTCTAAATCTTGCATAGAGCCCGAAACAATTTCTGAAGCAGATGCCGTTCCTCCATCTGTAAGAAACACCAATGGAACATCCAAATCAAGGGGTTTGTTTTGTGTAGTATAATTATTATTGGCATCTGCAATTTTTCCTTTTGTACTCACAATAGCAGTCCCTTTATCTACAAACACATTGCATATATTAATGGCTTCATTCAGCAAGCCTCCTCCGTTTCCGCGCAAATCGAAAACCAGACCTTTAAACTCGGGATTTTTTTTGAGTTCTTTGAGTGCATTTTGTACTTCTGTAGAAGCATTATCGGTAAATGAGCTCAAACGGATATAGCCTATGTTTTTATTGAGCATACCAAAATAGGGAACATTGTCTATTTTAATTTCTTCTCGATTAAAAGAGAATGTTTTTTCTTCATTTGTAACCGCACGTTTTACCTTAATCGAGATTTTTGTACCCGGTTCACCTTTAAGCAACTGGCTGATTTCATCGGAATTGTATTTAACTACAGACTTACCATCTATTTCTAAGATGGCATCACCTGCCTGCAATCCTGCTTTTTGAGCGGGAAAACCCTCATAGGGCTCGCTGATTACCACATAATCACCCTGTTTCATAATTCGTGATCCAATACCTGCATATTTTCCGGTTACCTGAAGCTGGTATTCGTCCAAATCTGATCCGGTAAAATAATTGGTAAAAGGATCGAGACCATCCAACATTTTTACAATCCCATCAGTCATTAATTTATTCGGGTCTACATCATCAACATAGGTATTATTCAGCTCTTTATACACCTCGGAAAAAATTTCCATGTTTTTGGCAATTTCAAAATAACGGTCTTTATCTCCGGCGTGCGCATTCAGCACTATGCAAATTAGGAAAATGGCTAAAAGTTTTTTCATGCTTATTTTTGTTATCTTTTAAAGTATTAAACACTAAAACTAATGAAATAAGTTTAGACGAATGGTTAAAAAATATAAATGGAAAGGTGCGATTTTTAAAACGGCAATTAATATTGGATAATCTGTTCTTCAATATTGACAGGTAAATCCCTGTACTCGTATTGTTGATTTCGCAAACGAGGTTCGAAGCCGGCTTCTGCAATTGCATTTTGGATGGTTTTGAATGTAAAACGATGTGGTGCTCCTGCGGCAGAAACTACATTTTCTTCGAGCATGATGGAGCCAAAATCATTAGCCCCTCCATATAAACATAGCTGTGCCGTTTGTTTGCCCACCGTTAGCCACGACGCCTGGATGTTTTTAATATTGGGCAACATCATTCGACTGATTGCCACCATGCGCAGATATTCATCGGGTGTTACACTGTTGCGGATATTGCGCATACGTCTCAGCAGTGTACCTTCATCTTGATAGGGCCAGGCAATGAATGCCAAAAACCCTTTGGCATATGTTGGTTTTTCGCTTTGCACCTCACGAAGCCAAACCAGATGTTCCATGCGTTCGTAAACAGATTCTACATGCCCAAACATCATGGTAGCAGAAGTGGTAATGTCTAACTGATGGGCTGCACGCATAATATCTAACCATTCTTGCCCGCTGCATTTTCCTTTTGCCAGCAATCTGCGTACCCTGTCATTTAAAATTTCAGCACCTGCACCGGGCAAAGAATCCAATCCTGCTTCTTTTAATTCAGACAAAGCTTGAGTATGGGTTACCCCGTCTAATTTGCAGATATGTGCAATTTCAGGCGGACCCAAAGCATGTAATTTTATCGTGGGATAAAGTTGCTTGAGTTGTTTAAATAAATCGGTGTAAAATTTTAAACCCAAATCAGGATGATGGCCGCCCTGAAGCAAGAGCTGGTCGCCACCCCAGCGGATGGTTTCTTCTATTTTGCGTTTATAGGTGTCGATATCCGTAATATAGGCATCTTCATGTCCGGGTTTGCGGTAGAAATTACAAAATTTGCAATTGGCAATGCAGACATTGGTGGTATTGAGGTTTCTGTCTATTTGCCAGGTGACTATATTATCAGGTTTTTGAATCAGCCTAAGTTGATGTGCAATTTGCATCAACTCAGCCGTAGGAGCATGTTCAAACAAAAAGATGCCCTCTTCTATAGAGAGAAATTCAAAATTAAGTGTACGATGATAAATTTGTTGTAACGTCATTATAAAATTAAATATACAACTCCAGTAGTTGCTTTAGTTCTTGAATATTTACAGCCAAATTACCTACATGATCCTTTTGTTCCCCTTCTTTTTTACACTTTAAATAGTAATAGTTTAAATTATGAGCTGAAGCGAGTGAAAAATAGCAATTATTCCATTTGTCATTTTCTTCCCTAAACTCTAATATGTTCGTATGCTTTTGCATAAACATCATATTAGTAAGGCCGGCACCATGTATGCTTATCAGCCATCTTGTAGAATTAAATAATGACATTTGTTGGATAAAGGTCATATTCTCTGTTTCTACTATCTCAAAATCATATTGCTTAAGCAATTCTATAAGTTCAAGTTCATTTGTTACTTTTCTTTTTGGAGAGTTTTGCCTGGATATATATACACGCCTATCCGCAATTAAATTATTTAAACCAGCTTTCATGAGCATATAATCACTGGCAGTATTCGAAACAGCATAGTCATATCTTCCGGGAATAGCCAATGGGGGACAAATTAACAGCTCTTTGCACAAATAATTACCATATTCTTCAATAGGCATAATGTTTTCTTGATTAAATCCAAATAAACTGAGGGATTCATTAATATATGAATATCCAATGTATTTTTTAGGGAGTAATAAGATGTAATCATTCAAATGATATCTGGATTGGATAATATACATTAGTCTGTTCAGAGACTCAGTGAGCCAATGAAAATACCCCTCACACCATATTGAATGAATACATATTGCAGGAGCATCTATTCTGCCTGTAAGTAAAATTTTAAGTTTAATAAAATTAACATAGGCAGGACGGTCTGAAATTTTATTACAATCTTTAAAAAAGACTAGTCTGTATTTATTGTATATATAACCAAGTGAATTAAAATAAACAGAGCGATACGGTGTTAGTACTGGTCTGGTGTGCTGATAAGTGAATTCATGTTCAAAAAGAGAGATATCTGCTTGTGAAAGATTTACCGGAGGGGTTTGGTGCTCTGTAACTATTTTATTTTCCAAGTTCATCTTTAAAATATTCAAGGGTAATCTTTAATCCTTCGCTTCTGTCTATTTTTGGTTGCCAGCCTAAAATTTCTTTAGCCTTTGTAATATCGGGTTGGCGTTGCTTAGGATCATCTTTTGGCAATGGCTGATAAATGATTTTACTTTTAGTGCCTGTAAGTTTTATAATTTCTTCTGCAAAATCCAATAAGCTAATTTCTTGCGGATTTCCAATATTTACAGGCAAGTGATAATCACTTAACAAAAGACGATAAATACCATCTACCAAATCAGATACATAACAAAAGGATCGTGTTTGAGAGCCATCTCCAAAAACAGTGATGTCTTCATTATTTAGTGCCTGACTCATAAATGCGGGTAATGCTCTTCCATCATCGAGGCGCATACGCGGACCATAGGTATTAAAAATGCGGACTATGCGAGTTTCCAATCCGTGGAAATTATGGTAAGCCATAGTTATAGCTTCCTGAAATCGTTTCGCTTCGTCATATACTCCGCGAGGACCGATTGGATTAACATTGCCCCAGTATTCTTCAGGTTGTGGGTGAACGGTTGGGTCGCCATATACTTCAGAAGTGGAGGCAATTAGCATTCTTGCCTTCTTTTCTTTTGCCAAACCTAATAAGTTATGTGTACCTAATGAACCTACTTTTAGGGTTTGAATTGGCATCTTCAAATAATCTATGGGTGATGCCGGTGAAGCAAAATGCAAAATGTAGTCTAATTTACCCGGAACATGTACAAAGCGACTGACATCGTGATGATAATATTCAAAATCTTTAGAGGGAAACAAGTGCTCAATGTTTTTAATATTTCCCGTAATCAGGTTATCCATTCCGATTACATGATAACCTTCAGCCATAAACCGATCACATAAATGCGATCCCAAAAAACCTGCGGCTCCTGTAATTAATACTCTCTTTCTTTCTGACATGATAAGTTGTTTATGTTAGATTTATGCTTGAATTGTTTTTCGACCTATACTGTTATAATAAAAGCCTTCACTTTTCATATCATCCAGATCATATAAATTTCTGCCGTCAAAAATTACGGCTTCTTTTAGTAATGATTTGATTTTAGAAAAATCAGGTGTCCTGAATTCTGTCCACTCTGTTAAAATGCAAAGAAAGTCTGCTCCGTTTAATGGTGCGTAATAGTCTTCTGTAAAGTTTAGTTTATTTTTCTTAGGGGAATCGGAGAAGTATCTTTTTACGTTTTCTTTAGCTTCAGGGTCATAAGCAACGATTTCAGCCCCGGCATTTAATAAATCTTCGATAATATACAATGCAGGAGCTTCTCTGATATCATCTGTATTGGGTTTAAATGCCAATCCCCAAATGGCAATCTTTTTATCGGATAAATCATTCCCGAATTTGTTGAAAATCTTTTCTACCAAAACGTGTTTTTGTCGGTCGTTTACGTGCATCACTGCTTTTAAGATCTTGAAATCGTAGTGATGTTCTTCAGCTGTTTTAGCCAGTGCTTGCACATCTTTGGGAAAACATGAGCCACCATATCCTATACCCGGAAACAAGAATCGCTTTCCAATTCTGTTATCAGTACCCATGCCTTGCCTTACGGTTTCTACGTCTGCTCCGGTTAATTCGCACAAATTAGCCAATTCGTTCATAAAAGTAATGCGTGTGGCCAGATAAGAGTTGGCTGCATATTTTGTCATTTCAGAACTGCGTTCATCCATAAAAATAATTGGATTCCCTTGTCGGACAAAAGGTCTGTATAGTTCTTCCATTAATTTTCTGGCACGTTCTGATCTGGTTCCTACTACTACACGATCAGGTTTAAGAAAATCATCAACAGCCACGCCTTCTCTTAAAAATTCTGGATTAGAAACAACATCAAATTCAACGGTTGCATTTTTTGCAATAGCTTCACGCGTTTTTTCTGCCGTGCCTACAGGAACCGTACTCTTGTTAATAATAACTTTGTATTCCTTAATAAGTTTTCCGAGTTGCTCGGCAACTCCCAGTACATATCTCAAATCAGCAGAGCCATCTTCTCCCGGTGGGGTTGGAAGGGCAAGAAAGATTAATTTGGCATTTGATATAGCATCCTCCAGATTTGTAGTGAAATGAAGTCTTTTTTCTTTAATGTTGCGATTAAAAACAACATCTAAACCGGGTTCATAGATTGTCATAATTCCCGCCTTAAGTTTTTCAACCTTAGCGGTGTCCACATCTACACAAGTAACATGGTTTCCGGTTTCGGCCAAGCAAGTACCTGAAACCAACCCTACATAACCCGTTCCTACAACTGCAATATTCATTCAATAATTTGATTTTGAATCACAAAAATAAGAAAATCAAGTGGCTTTCTTTAACTTTTGTTTAGAGGCATTAGAAGAGTCGTTCTCTAAGGGTAAACCTGAGGTT
>CAZPBT010000183.1:0-6369 GCA_964584555.1 uncultured Chitinophagales bacterium | reverse complement strand
TTGTTTATAGTAGTAAAATTGATACTACAATATTATGCATCAATAAACAACTATGCGATACCGATTCTAACAGCCTTATTATTTTTATTAGCCCCCACAACAACCGAAGTTGTTTTATATCAGGCTGCCATACAATTTTTATTTACTTATTCCCTGCTTTACTTATGCATACTACTTGTAATATTCTATTTACGTTCAGGCAAAACGGCATTCGTATGGCTTAAACCGCATAGGAGATAGTATTTTAATTAAATAGTTGCTTGGTGCAAATCTGTATAAATAGTCAAGCAAAAAACGTAGTATCGTTTTTTGGCGATTCCTTTATTTATTTCTCTATTCTTACTTCAAACAAAAGAGATTTTTACACATCTAAGCCACCTGCATATAGAAAACACACCCGGTACACGGATTTTTTTAAACAAATAAATTGAAAATAAGCAATAAAATAAATAACTTAGCTACGTATAAACGGAATATTAACGACATAAATGTTCGTTAATATAGATGTTGTAAGCCATTTTCTGAAATTTGTGCAAGCAATCAAATAAAATGGATATCTATTCGTTAACTTAAAATAAAAAACAGCGGTATGAAAAAACACACTATTAAATTCTTATCTTTATTATGTATTACTGTCATGCTCTACACAAGTTGTAAGAAAGATGCATTACAAAACCAAGAAAACAACTTTGAACAAAAAGAAACCAAAGCTAGTGCTGGTATTCCGATTGTATTAGGTGCAAAACAAACTAATGCTTACACTGTAGAAAATATGTTAGAAGCATACAAAAATTTGAAAGCAAAAGAAAATCTAAGTAGAAATTCATCTGCATCAACAAGTTCATTGGTACTTCCTGACTTAGCTACTATGCAACAAATTTTGGTTGCAAATACTAAGTATGTTCGAATTTTACCACGAAATGACGAAGATTTTGATTCATTACGTGAAGTTTATGATACTTTAGAATTTTCTGACTTTCCGTTAGATTATGATTTATCGCAAGTAGGAAATTATTATCACGACCCAACTCTACCCGACTCGCAAATAACATGGCAATATGTTGTATTAAAGAAATCAGATAATATTTCATCTTATTTTCAGCAAGAACTTATAACCGGCAATATATTTCTTGCAGAAAATTCTCCATACTATAACCAATATCCTGAATCGTTCTGGGATAATTTAGAGGCAGCTGCTCTACAACGTGTTGGACAATCTGATAAATTAGTAAATCCGACATCACCAAGCTCTGCAAGATATAGACCTAATGGAAATATAAAAGTTCTAGATGACCAATTGGCTCAAATTATTGGATTAGAAGGTGCAAAGATAATGGCATATGCAAGTTGGCGACATAGCAAAGCATACACAGATATCAATGGAAATTTTAGTGGAAATCATACATTCATAACAAAATGCTCTTATTTTATAAAATGGGAAAGTGATAATCATAGAGGCAGAAAATATGACATAAGAAGTGGTTGGTATGGACAAGCATGGACATTTTTACAAGGCAATTCATATAATGCTTGTTACAAAACATTAGATAGAAATTTCCAAACAGGACTACCTCTATTTTATGCTTCTATACATAGAGGAATTTATGATGTATATTTTCACGACCCATTTGGCTTAAGCAATCCAAGAATCAGATTGAAAATCTGGGGTAAAGATGGTGGTTATTTAGTAAACCCAAATGGTACTGGTATTTTTCATCCAATTGCGTCAATTGTTGGAGGACCAGATATTGTAATATGGAGATATGAACAATACACAAATGGTCCTGTATTTGAAAAGAATACTTTGAAAACATATGGCACTACCGTACATGAAGTAGGTCATGCAATACAACGCTCTCTAGGTGTCGCACAATTTGCATTTTGCTCTAATCTTATAAGAGAAAGTTGGGCTGATTGTGTAGAATGGTGCTTTGTAATGCACAAATATAATGCACCAAATTCTATTTATGCAAGTGATACTAGGTTTAATGTATTAAATTCTCCACAAGTAGGTGCAAATTTGAACTACATAGAATACCCATCAACAAATTTTATTTATAATTTTGACAGAAACGTATCGAAAGTAAACTTATCATATACTCCGTTATTTATTGATATAATAGATAAAGTTCCATGTAATTCACAATTCTCAAGAAATGATTTCAATAACGGAATAGCTGTTTGTACAAAAGAAGTTGTAGGAGGATATTCTTTAAAAGAAATAGAAAACTGTTTAGCTAATAAGGACTGGTCTGTTAGTTGGAGTGCAAATCTTGACCATGTTAAAACATGGCTATACAATAATTCAACCAATCCTACAAAGTATGCATTAGAACCATATTTACAATGGTATTATAATTATTACAAAGGAAATTAAAATAAATAAAATGAAAACAATCATCTTGATAATAACAATAAGTACTCTAATGTATTCTTGTACAGATAGAGGATGTGGAAAATGTTTATCTATTAATGATATTAATTACATTAATTCAACAAATACAATAATAAAAATAAAAATGTATAAGAATAATATTAACTATGTTTCTCTTAGTGTAGATAAAAACAAAGATACATTATTACTGAACTATGATAACTTCTTCTCAAATCAATTCGATTCAGTATATATTATGTATGACTCGACAAAAATAAAGAAATATAATTTTTCAAGCAATAGATGTACTGAGAATAGAAACATATTTTGTGAGAATAATTATGTAAAATCATCAGTTTTCACGTACACATTCTCAAACCAAGACTATATTGCAGCTGATACAATTAGATAAAAAACGGCTTACAACATAGCATTGCTAAAATGCGGCGTGAAGTAAAAGCAATTAAAGTTCTTTGTATATTTAACAAACAAAACATTGCAAAAAAGTGCGGTAGTAAAATGCCGCACTTCAGCAATACTTAATCGTTATGCGTAATCCCCCCTACCATAAAAACAGTTGAGTTTTTGAGCTAACGACAAATTTTATAAAGTATTGAATATAAATAAGATAATAAAAACTAAATTTTACGTTAGTCAGAATCCCCCCTACCATAAAAACAGTTGAGTTTTTGAGCTAACGACAAATTTTATAAAGTATTGAATATAAATAAGATAATAAAAACTAAATTTTACGTTAGTCAGAATTTAAAAACAGACGAACTATGTCAATGACACAAATAGCTTTTTCCTGACTTCGACACTGGGACACCCTAGAAGCCAACCCAGAAATTTTCATCAAATAATTTAGAGATTAATTTGTGCCTTCGGGTCAGTAACATCGTCTTTGTTATGGTCTTTCCACTTTTGGGTAGTTTGATTTTTAATGTTGTAATAGTTGCTGCAATGGCTAAAACGCTCTCGACACTCATATTCATTTGGCTTATTTTCACAATCCTTTCGAGTTCCTTATATATCTTATAAGCTACAAAGCATATACATACATGAGCTTCTATTCGTTTTGGGGTAAAGTGGAATATCGGTCTCATTTCCATTGTCCCTTTGGTAATCCTGAAAGCCCGTTCTATAACCCACAAGCCATTGTACTGCTCATAAACCTCTTTTGCATTGAGGTTAGTATTGGTTAGGTATCCTTTCCATCCATCCCACTGTTCATCTTGTAGGATTTTGTCTTTATCAATGACAACTTTTACATGGTCTGCTATTTCAAGAAACTTATTATACCCTCGTTTATTGATGTTGTCTTTGGTAATTTTGCCACTACGATATGCTTTCTCAAGCCTTTTTACGCCTTTTTCTCTGTTGTACTTGTCTTTCTTAGCCCTGCTGTCGCAATACCCCACAATTAGTCTTGCATGGCCTTTGTGGATTTCGTTAAATACTCCGTCCTGCTTTTGTCTTGATAAAACCCATTGTTTTATCTCAGTGGTTTCGTTTTTTATCCGTGCACCGATAATGTATTTGTAATTACTCGATTCGAGCATGTCTATATTGCTTTGGCTCATCAACCCGGAGTCGGCCACAATAATAAAATCATCCAAATTGAACCTTTGAACGAAGTCCTCTACCACAGGAAGCATGGTACGACCTTCATATTGAGAACCATTAAATATAGAATACGAAAGCGGATACCCATCTTTACTGGTCAGCAAACCCAATACAACTTGTGGCTGGCTGTGTTTGCCGTCTTTTGAAAAACCTGTTTCCCGTAATTCATCTCCATAATCTGACTCAAAATACAGCGTGGTTACGTCATAGAACAGCAACCCTATTTTGCCTCCCAATATTCGTCGGGTATGTTCAACACTAATCTGCTGTATCTTTTCCTGTTGCGTATTGTATAGTTTATCTAGGTAGCGGTATATCCGGTGTAGTTGTACATCTTCATCAAAGTGGGACTTGAGGTATTCAACTGTTGCGGCCTTGCTCATTGGCTGGCTCAGCCGGGCAATGACTAATTGACGAAAAATATCGTCCTGAATTGCATCAAATCCTGTCAAATTAAAAACCTTGTTCAATAACAGTTGAACTCCGTTGAGCAGGATGTTTTCAATATTGGAGAGCAGATATTCTGTAACCTGTAACTCTTCAACAGATTGATTATGTGTCTTGAAGATATCTTGTTCCCCTATACGAGCGGATATCCATTGCTTACCTTGAAGGTACAAGGACTCTATAGTTGGGACATCCATACTGCTACCAATAGTCTTAACTACTTCATATCGACCTTTGCTCTTGTCAATGATCTGAATACTTACTACCCCACTCGGATTCTTTTTCCTGCGTACAAACATGCCTTTAAAAATAGCCTTTTTATAGCTGGGACACCCAAAATAGCATACTGAAAATTATAAATAATTGATCGTTAACTACTTATAACGACCGGCTAATAAAAGTGTCGAAGTCAGGAGTCAGAATTTAAAAACAGACGAACTATGTCAATGACACAAATAGCTTTTTTAAGAAAAGCAGACATACCGACAAATAGACAAATTCAAGACACTATCCAAAAACTTGGGTATGACTTTAAAATATTAAGTGAACTTGACAAACAAATAGACCAAGATGGGCTTGAATGCAGTATCGATGGACACCAAAACTATTTTGAAACTTATGTTGAAAATGTCAACAGCACGATTGCAGACAATGAAGCTGATTGGATAACAACTGACATAACCGACCAAGACACTGCAATTTCATTTGTTTGGGGTGCAGACTTTGCAGCAGGTGCCTGTATCGGACTTATTTCAATTGCTTTGATAGACCTAGGGAATGCTTTGGTTTATTATTTGGACGACCAAATGAAATATTCAAGGGAAATGTTAGTTACCGACACACCACAATTTCTTGCTGAACTTCAAAAGCAAAGTAGAAGAACGGTTAGTCATCAAGAACCTGCTAAACCAAAACCGACAAACATGCAGACTAAAAATACATTTTGGGACAGGCTAAAAAACATGTTCAAATAAACTACGCATAATAACTAAGCTTTCGTTGCGTCCGCAGGACAGCCTGTCCCATTTATAACGGGAAACAATAATCTCGCCTGAGGCGAGAGAACGAAACCTCATGTCGTGCCACTTACTTATTGTATTTTTCTATTATGTAGACGAAGTCGGGTGTTTTTTATGTTTTCTGTCCTATTATAGCATATCTTTTTGTTTTGTATGGTGAGGACACTAGACGATAATAAAGATAATTGAGCAGTATGGAAATTAATTTACTTCACTACTAATATTTAAACTCTATATTATCTGTCGGTGGGAGATCGACAGATAAGAAGAAATGCATATTAATTTATTATTATATTTAAATAATATAGATTTTAACTGGTAATAAATATATCACCATTCTTCAATAAAATTCTTATATAAATTTTCGTCTTCAAAATCATTAAATGTTCCTTTGTAAATTATAATGTCACTACCTGAAATAAGTTTAAATCTTTTATTCAGGTCTTTAGTAATCAATATCGTTTCATTGTGTTCATTTACACGAGTTGTCATATTTAGTTTAGGATTTTTAAATCTAAATCTCCCTGACAGATGATCGCATCTTAAAAAGACAATAAAAACTCTTTCATCTATGGCTGGGTCAAATTGGTCATTAGCATCTTCTAATAGTAAATGAGCAACTAATCTACCACCAAATGCCAATCCAAATCTAGTAACTTCAAATAAACTATATTTTAATTTTAAAATTTCATTAGCTTCTTTTATATCGGTTGTTATTATCTTCATAATCGTACTTATTTATTCTATATGTTTTATGATATATATCATAGCCGATTTATGTAGCTCATTTTTAGCTAGTGTCTAAATGATTCTAACCTCCAAAAACCAATCACTAATCACCAACTACTAAAATTATATCTTCAAAAATGCGCTTAGTATCTTCGTCATTTGTTCGGTTTCTAC
>CAZPBT010000182.1:0-6409 GCA_964584555.1 uncultured Chitinophagales bacterium | reverse complement strand
ATGGTAAGAGAAACTGAAATAAAATTTAAAATACAACTGGACAACCAAAATCTGCCAGAAAAAATAAAATGGACGGCAACTGACGGTCCGCAAGGTGACGGTGATGAATGCAAAAGTATTTTTGTAGGCATGTGGGATGGAAACGAAAAAAACACCATGCGCTTTGATTTGTGGACTAAAGACATGCAAATAGATGAAATGCATACGCATTTTTTTCAGCTGTTGTTGAGTATGGGAGACACTTACCACAGAGCCACGGGCAATCCGTTCGTACAAGAAGATATCAAGCAGTTCTGCATGGATTTGGCTGATAAAACCCGTGCTTGGGAAGAAAAAAACAAAGGCTAACTAGTTGTGCGGCTTAAACCACATATAAACAGAGCATATTAAATCACAAATAGCTGATTGGTGAAAATCTGATTAGACAGTCAAGCAAAAATAACGTATCGCCTATGTCGATTTCTATATTTTTCTATTCTTTCTCAATTATTGTATGGTAAGCATTATTTCTAAAAAAATCTATGCCTCTATAAGGTAATACACTATAAATCAAACCGAACAAAAACTAAAGGCTAGTCAGGTTTTATCTCCTTCCCTTTCTTTTTTATTTCCATTTTTTCATTTAAATTAGAAGATGAAGAAATGCCTGCTTTTAGGAATCGCATGTATGCTGTTTGCCTGCAAAAAAGAAACAGCAAAACAAACCATGCGAACGGCTACATCTGCTGAAATAAAAACAGAAAGCTGGATGCATGATTTACAACAGCTTTATGCAGCATCTAATTTTACTTTAAAAGATATTATGATACCGGCTGCACATGATGCAGGCATGTATCAGCTTACCTCATGTACGTTTGGTGCTAATACCTGCAATACGCAAACCCAAAACCAGTCGTTTCAGAAAATGCTGATGCAGGGCATACGTATGTTTGATGTGCGTCCCAAAAAAGTGGGGAATAAGTTTTACACCTTTCATGCTACCGACTGTGACGGGCTGGGCTGCAATGGTGCACCGCTTGCCTCTATCTACAGCGATATAAATACATTTCTAAATAGTCATGCCGAACTTGTAGTGCTGGAATTATCCCATTTTTGCCATACCGCATTTACGGATACCGCTTTAATCAATCTGGCTGAGCGCACGTTTGGTGCTAAATTGTTAAAAGACACGAACCCTGTACCGCTCAACTTTTTAACAACACCATTAGCTGAATTGATAAACAGTAATCACACCGGAAATGTTTTGCTCATATACGAAGGCGTTCCCGATGTGGCAACATACAGAGCCAATGGTTTGTTTGCCGCACAAATTTTGCCGAAAGAAGGACAATGGACAAACAGCCAAACCCTCCAGGATTTGAAAACGAAGCAACTCGCCTTATTTTCCGGCTATTCCAACTCGGGTAATACGCTCTTTCAGTTTAACTGGCAAATTACACTGGATGCAGCCGGTTCCATTAATTGCGCGTTAAATCCGCTGGCCACTTCTATTTCCGACAATGCAAAGCAGGCTAATCTTCATTTTATTGCTCTTATGGATTCGCTTGTTTCAGTAAATGAAATACGCAAAGACAGAATACCCAATATCGTTTACTACGACTTTTGCGACTCTACAATAGCCAAGCACTGCATACAAATTAGTAAGCTAAGCTTACAATAATTAGAAAGCAAAAAATAGTATCGCCTATGGTGTTTTCTGCTATTATCTATTCTTTATTCAAACAACTGAGATTTATACATACGTAAGCAAATTTTATATATAAAATACATCGAGTCCATTATTTTTTTAACAAAAAAAAGTGAAACTAACTAATAAAAAAATAACTTAGCTACTTATAAACGGAATATTAACGACATATTTGTACGCAAATATGAATGTTAAAGGCAAGTTTAACTAACCACCAATTATATGACAGAATTACATCTTGATTTAGTTATAGAAAAACTAAAAGGACCACAAAAAGAACATATAAAAGTTCACAATTTTTGGGCAGCAGTTGGTCTAAATAAATTTCATAAAGGCTCAAAAGCAGAATTTGAGTTTGTTATTGATGGAAAGCCTATCAAAAATCTTCTTACATGGGATTCTAACTTTTCTAATGTTACAATGAAAGAAGATATAGATATTGCCAATCACGGAGGCGTTGCCCTAGCTTGGTTTGTAATGTCTGTATTAATGGATTACAAGTATGTTGAACAAACTGAAATCGGAGATGGAGTTGACTATAGATTTTCAAGAGTGGAACCGAATGATGAAGATTTAAACTTTTTAGATGAAGAATTTCACTATGTTGAAATTTCAGGAATACTTGAAGAAAAGAAGTCAAATACATTAGCGAATAGAATAAAAATTAAACACGAACAAATCAGTAAAGGGGCAAAAAGTAGCAAATCATCATCTGTAATTGTAACTTTGTTCGCTAAACCAACAACAGTAAAAGAGTTGCATAGATGAAGCCGAAGTTAATACATAAAGAAGCAATGGACTATTCGTTTAAAGCAAAATTAGCTTTAGACAATGATGACTTTTTGGTCTCAACTGAGTTGTATAAAAAAGCAGCTGAACTTGAAACACAAGTAGCTGAATTTTATTTTGACAAACCCGAATTAGAGCCAACACGAAGCATTTTAATCAGAAGTGCTGCTTTTTTGAATCTAAAAGCTGGCGAAATAGAAACGGCTCAAAAGTTTATTTTTTTTGGACTTCTCAATACTTCAGATGTAGACATTAAGCAACAATTAAATGATGCATTGGAAATTTTAGTTTCACTAAAAAATATGAATCCTGTATTGCTTCAAAAAGAGTACAATTATTTGAATAAACTTAGACTTAATAGCATTCATTATACGCTTGAACCTACAACATTAGAATTTGGACACTCAGTAACATTAGAAATGATAAAAGATTTCACAGACAACTATTTAAAATCTTTGAAAGCCTATGCTTTTTCTAAAGCGAAACAAATAATTCAAGTTAAAGAAAACATTGAAAATGAATTACAAAAAGAAATTGATAAGATTATAAATCCTATTGTAACCAATTCTAGTTATGGAAGTTTTAAGTTTTCAATCGCTAATGATTATCTAAGCAGAGACAATGAAAGCAAAGAACTTACGTTCTTTAAAGTAAACATAATTGACAAATTTCATAATGAAATATTCACCAACAATCTAGATGACAGTCAAATAGAAGTGATTAAAGATGAATTTTCAGAAGAAGAAATAAATGACATCTTTAGACCTTTAACAAAAATTAAATCCAATAATTCAAATTTTAAAATTGGATATTACGACACGGATACATTTTCAAAAAAGTTTGTGCCTAAAATCATTAACAAACAAAGAAAACTATTACTTACAACTAAATCTATTTCTCCAGAAGATATTGGAGAGCTAATCAACACAATAACGCATAAAAGAGTTTCTGAAAGTGGAAAAGTGTCTAAAAAGACAATTAGTTCTGAAGAGTTCAAAAAATATGAAAGAGACATAAAATTAAAAGAAATTACCCCTTCTGAATTTCCTCCCATTATCCTAACAGAAGAAATTCTTATAAATATGACTTTTGATTCAAATATAGGATTCACATTGTCCTTTGATGATTTCAAAATCAGTTATACAAGTATTGACTATGAAAAAGCTTTTTCAGGATTTAATAACAGCTTTTACAACAAGATAATATCATTAGTTAAAAAGAAATCATTATTGCTTGAAGAAGAAAACGAATTAAAGTTTATTAACAATTTAATAGGGAATATAAATGCGTTAAAATAAAAAACCTGCCACTAATAACTATGCTTACGTTACGACCGCAAGGACACCTGACCCGTTTTACGGGATGCAATGAAAGCGATGTTGAACGAAACCTCATTTATTGCCGCTTGCAGGTTGTATTTTTAATGACAACAAGTTAACTATTGAAAAGAAAAAATTTAAATATAATTTTTATCTTTGCAATACACGGAGAGCGAATGAGTTCGATCTCCCGAAACGTCTGGCGAGTACGAGTTGAAAACTCACCTTTATTTTAAGAAACACTCCTGTTCATATGCTAATCTGTCTTGAACTCTTACATAAACAATCAGGATAGTTCGTTATATCCTGATAAGAACCTTGCGTTTGAATCTACTTCTATATCAATTGTTCCGGTTATTTGCATAATTGAATAGTATTGTTTAAATTTGTATTGAAAAAAATTATTTAAGATATATAAGAAGTCTGAGGTTGCCACATAAGAAACAGGGCTTCGTTCATCCCAATAGACCGCTTCGGCGGTCTATTGGCTTTAATGGAAATTATCCGTTAAGATTTCTCTCTTTTACTTAAAATACCAGTTGTGAATTGAACAATTCCCGAAAAATTCGGTACTGTTCTGTGTATATTGATAACAACTGCCCTTTTCGCTTACACGTTTGACATATAGTCGTGAATTAGTTTAAAAATTTATTCTTATATACCCCAAAAAAATTGCATTATCACTTGAACTTGTGTTTTATACTACAAAATATAAAGTATATTATTAAAATATAAACATATTTATTTTAAAAAAGATTAACAAGCATTATAAAAGCAAATTCCCACACAACAAGAGTTTTACACCCATCACATTAACTTTTCTACATTATTTTTCTAAATGGGTTTTGCATTTTTATAAGAGGCGGCGATTTGCTAATTTTGAAAAAAAATTATATGCGCAATAATTGGTGGAAATGGGGCGACACTAAGGAATTTAAACATATTACTGATTACCCCGGTATCATGCAGTATGTGGAAGATAAATGGAAAATGAAATTAAAAGAAGATTTTTTCCCTCCCAAACATTTTGAACTCCCCCAACTCAATGATAAAAAGAAAAATCAGGTGAAGGATATTTTTGCCGGTATTCATCCGCAAAAAATCAGCTTCAATGACGATGACAGACTTGCTGTTTCTTTAGGCAAAAGTTATTACGATGTCATTCGCATCTTCAACGGTGGTGGTTTTGTATCGCCTGATTTTGTCATCACACCCAATTCTCATGAAGAAATTCAGTACATCGTCAAACAAGCAGGAGAAAACAAAGTAGCTGTTATTCCTTATGGCGGAGGCAGTAATGTTGTGGGTGCATTGTCTATGGATGGTCTGCAAAATAAATTTGATTTCAAGTGTACGTTGGATTTGCGCAAATTCAAAAAACTGATAAAAATAGATGTAGAACATCTTACCGCTACATTCGAGTGCGGCATTTATGGTCCCGAGCTGGAGAAAATTTTAAATGCGAAAGGTTATACGCTCGGGCATTTTCCGCAATCATTCGAGTACTCTACACTTGGCGGCTGGATAGTAACCCGGGGCGCAGGACAAGAAAGTACCTTCTTCGGCAAAATGGAAGATTTAGTTGAGCATATCAAAGTGGCCACTCCTGCAGGCACACTGGAAAGCAACCCTTTTTCTCACGATGCTACAGGCATCAATGTATTACCATTTTTTGTCGGCAGCGAGGGTACGCTGGGTGTTGTTACTGAGGCTACAGTAAAAATAAAAAAACTGCCTAAAAATTATCGTTGGGTGATTGCCCTTTTCCCTAATTTTCAGAAAGGCACTGCCTATCTCCAAGAGTTGGCACAAAGTGGATTAAAACCCGGTGTAGTGCGCTTATCAGACGCTAATGAAACCATGCTTTATTCTAAAATGTCCGCTAGTCATGGAAAAGGGTTGATGGATGACATGAAAAAAGAAATACAGAAGCTTGTTTTGCAATGGAAAAATCTGGATAAGCCTTGTGTGTGTATGATGCGTTTTCCACAGAGCGAAATCAGTGTTTCCAATCAAGTAGTGTACGCAAAAGATTTAGTGGAAAAATATGAAGGCATGCTCGCTCCTACATCAGTTGGGGATAAATGGGCTGACAGCCGATTTAAACTACCGTATTTGCGTGATACACTTGTAGAACACAGGGTTTATATCGATACAATGGAGACCTTGGTACACTGGAAAGATATTCCAAAATTGCATCAGGCATTAACGATTGCATTAAATAAAAGTATGGCGTTTAACAAAACAAAGGGCTTGTTTTTAGCCCATTTGTCGCATATTTATCCTGCTTATGCCTGCATTTATTTTACTCTGATTACACCTATGCTGCAAGGCAGAGAACTGGAACAATGGCATGAGCTTAAAGAGCTGGTGACGGATACTATCATGCAGCATAATGGTTCCGTATCGCATCATCACAGTGTAGGTGCCGACCATCAAAAATGGTATAAGAAATTTTCTGATCCTCTTGCTCTGGAAATTTTAAATTCTATTAAACAAAAACTGGATCCTAACGGCGTGATGAACCCGGGAAAATTGTTTAGTTGAGTTGTTGGAGATTGGAGATTGGTTATTGGAGATTGGTCATTAGTTATTGGTTATTAGTTATTAGTTA
>CAZPBT010000181.1:0-6484 GCA_964584555.1 uncultured Chitinophagales bacterium | reverse complement strand
GTTATCAAATCATAACAAAAACAAACAGAAGCGAATGCATACAATAATTGTCTTATTTTTGCGTATTCGTATAAATAACAAAAAATGAGAAAGTTAACTAAAATCACATTAATTATCGCAACATGTGTTGCTATCACAGCCATGTCTTGCGCCCGCCGAAATGCCACGGGTTGCCCGGCTTGGGGAAAAACAAACCAACCTAAAACCATTCAAAAAAGCGTATAATGCTACATTGGAATGAATTACTTTCAGGGCAACAATTCAAGGATTTATTGAATGATGAACCGTTGTTCGCCGTGTTTAAGCACAGTACGCGCTGTTCTATATCAGAAATGGCAAAAAACAGGCTTGAGCGCGAATGGAAGGTGGATTTCCCTATTTATTATCTCGACTTGCTTGAACATCGGGATGTATCTAATTTAATAGCAGCGTTGTCGGGCGTTCAGCACCAGTCGCCTCAATTGATAGTATTTAAAAACAGCAAGCCTGTATATGATGCTTCACATAATGCTATCAGTACAGCTGATATCATACAAATACTGGCAGTATAAATTTTATTTTTGCTAAAAAAGCTTAACTTTATACATAAGACTTATCTTATGAAAAAGTATGCATTTTACATTTCATTACTTTATTTGGTCATTAGTTGTAAAGACAGCAATAGTTTTGATGAAAGTATCATACCTGAGCCGCTACCTACTCTACACACTCCGGTTGTATTTCTGCATGGTTTTTTAGCATCCGGAGATACTTATGAAAAACAATTAAAACGATTTACTTCTAATGGTTACTCCCGTGCAGATTTATATGCCTTTGATTGGAATACCTTAGATTTTACAGCCAATAATGTTGGCAATTTAAATCGATTTATTGATTCAATATTAGTTTTGACAGGAAAAACACAAGTTGATTTAGTAGGGCATAGCGCCGGCGCAGGGGTAGTGCAAGAATATACCAATCGCTACAGAAGTAAAGTTAAACACTTAGTATTGTTAGCCGGTTTTCCTCCTGCAAGCCAAGGCATAACTCCCATATTAAACATCTATTCTACTTATGATTTTATTGCCAGTAGTGGTCGGGATGTAGCAGGTGGTACTAACCTTAAACTGACGGATAAAGATCATTACGAAGTTGCTACGTGTAAAGAAACGTTTGAAAAGATGTATGCCTTTTTCAACGATGGAGCATTACCTGCAATTTCAGCATATACCGCCGAATCAGATATTATTCTATCTGGCAGAGCCGGTTCATTTGGAGAAAATAAATTCATTAAAAATACGATAGTAGAAGTATATCAAGTTGATGGTTCAACAGGCAGTAGAATAAATTCACAACCAGAATATACATTTTTTACCAATGATAAAGGTTATTGGGGACCATTTAGAGCAGACAAAAATACCTATTATGAATTTGTTGTTTATGATAATGTACAAGGCAGCAGAAAAGTACATTATTACAGAGAACCCTTTATCCGAAGTGATAAATTAATTTACTTACGAACCTTTCCAACAGGTTTTAGTGTAGCGAGTTTATTTCTATCTGTACTCCCAAAAAATGACAAACAAAATACCACTGTATTTTTTGGAGCTTCGCAGGCTGCTATTGCCGGCAGAGACAGCCTGATACTTAATGACAATATATTGACAACAAATGCATTTTGTTCACCACAGAGTACTACGATTGCTTTGTTTAGCTTTGATGCCAATTCAAATAATCGTACAGATTTGACAAGTGTCGGTGCTTTTAGTGCATTTCCATTTTTAAAAGGAGCTGACATTTACATTCCTACTGCCACATCAGCAAATGTAACTATGCGATTTAACGAGCGTACACTAAGAGCAAAAAACTGGAAATCAGCCACCGAAGGCGTTAATGTATTGGTTTTTGAGTAATTGAAATTCAGGCTACTAAATCTTGTTTTTCTAAAAATCTTCCTGCTTTAAAGGTCTTGCCATAACCCGGTGTAAATTGGTTATTGCTGTAAATTATTTTTCCGCCTACTGTTACCTCTTGTAACAGATTATCATTCCTGTTCACTAATCTGTTGAAACCTTTAAACTCTTCAATCGTATCTTCTTGTATATCATACTTAACCTCAGTCAAATATTTCGGGTTGATGATATTGATATCCGCTACTTTTCCTTCTGCAATGTAACAGGCATCTAATCCGAGCCAGTCGGCTTGTTCTTTAGATAAACGCCATATGCATTTCTCCATCGTCATCATCGGACTCTTGTGCTCAATAGATTCCTGTACATTTTTTATCATCTGTAATGGAAAATTGTAAAATGCCATATTGGTTAAATGTGCACCTGCATCAGAGAAACTGATAATATTAAATGGGAAATTGTAAATCTCCGTATATTTTTCTTTACGATCATTCCCTATTGTGGTTGTCCATCGTATTTTTTTGTCATAGTCAACGATCAAATCTAAAAAGCAATCTACCGGATGTTGTTTACGCTCTTCTGCTATTTGAAAAAAGTTTTTACCGATTAAAGACTTGTCAGGGCAATCCAAAACAACAGACAAACTCAAATCTTTATGCCATACTTTAGGCTTGTATTTATTCTTGATTTCTTTTTTAAATTGTTCTCTGAATGTTTTGTCTTTAATAAGTGTATTTCGCTCATGCAGATTTTTTGCCAAATGACGCATGGCTTCGCCGGTTGGAAATTCTTCAAACATCACCGAATCTACTCCATCATAATAAACCGTGAAAGGTGCCGGTGGTGCCTGCATCCTGAAATTGCCCCTGAACATGGTATTGGTGAGCCTGGAACCAAACATGGTGAGTGGCATGATAAACCTATCGCCTATTAAATCTACCATAGCAATCATTGTTGTTTTTAGTGGTTTTCTAAATATGCCTGAGCTTTTCATCATATAAACGAGGGCACTTACTCGGGTAACCAAATTAGGTGCTCCTTGCAAAATAGCATTTCGCTTGCGCAAAGTATCAATGATGAGTTTGCGTTCTTTCCATGAGCCATAGAAAGAAGGTGTTTTCCTCGACCAGTACCTGTCGCCATCCATTTTATCCCATGGATTGTCCATAGTTGACAAACCCAAAAATCCTTCATCCAAGGCTTCATTGAGCATCCTGTTCATTTCCTCTTGTTCAGCAGCTGTTGCCGTTTCATTTTCTGTAACCGAACGCTTTAATCCCATCACTTTGCTTCGCACATCTGAGTGACCGATAAACGAGGCTACATTTACGCCCAACGCAGAATTATTGATAAACGCCTTCCATTCTTTCGGTGTATGCCATGATTTCGTTTTTTCCATGAGTGGCAACATCACTTCTCTGGGTATAGCCTCCACACGGGTAAAGGTATCCGAGGTATCTTCCGGATTATTGTAAATAGCCTATACCGAACAACTGCCCACAACCACTGTCGTTACACCGTGGCGAGCGGATTCTTTTAATCCGGGTGATGCGACAAGCTCTGCGTCATAGTGCGTATGTGCATCGATAAATCCGGGTGTAATCCAACAACCAGAGGCATCAATGATTTCTGTATCTGCATCATGCGGAATGTCATTTTTTGAAATTTGCTTTATCTTATTTCCTTCTATCAAGATATTGCAGATTTCAGCCTTTTGATCTTTATCACCGGTGAAGAGCAGACCGTTTCTAATTAAAATTTTTGAAGCCATAAGCCAACTAAATTTATTATGAAATTACTTTTTTTACATGCCATGGTATATTAACTAAAGTTAAGAAGAAAAAATGCAACAAGCGAACAAGAGAATAAGAACCTTATATAAATATAGCATTAAGTTTAGTATATATATATTTATAATAATTTTGTTGATAATAAAATGTTTATAGAAAAAATTAATTTTCATCTTGCTATCTTTACTGCATGTCTAAAGTGAAGACAACATATATATGTCAGTCGTGCGGTATAGCGTCGCCTAAGTGGATGGGAAAATGCAATAACTGCGGTGCATGGAATTCTTTTGCAGAAGAAATTGTGGAAGTGAAGCCTAAAGCTAATACTACATCACCACTACTAAAAAACAAACCCCAACTGCTAGATCAAGTGGTGGCAGAAAACAGACCCCGGATTCAAACCTCTGATGACGAACTTAACCGCGTATTGGGTGGCGGCATAGTACCGGGCTCTTTAATCCTGATTGGTGGGGAACCGGGCATTGGGAAGTCCACTTTGTTGTTACAAGTAGTTTTGCAAACTACAGGGTTAAAAACACTTTATGTTTCAGGTGAGGAAAGCGAACACCAGATAAAAATGCGTGCTAAACGCATTAAAACCCATAATAAAGAAGTCTATGTACTGGCGGAAACTAATGTTGAAAATATTGTGCAGCATATTGAACAAACTGCACCTCAATTATTAATTATTGATTCCGTTCAAACATTGGAAACATCATTAATTGATTCTGCAGCCGGAAGTGTATCACAAATCAGGGAAACAACACATATCCTGCAGCAATATGCCAAGCGCAACCATTTGCCGGTTTTCATCGTAGGACATATTACCAAAGAAGGGGTTATTGCCGGACCAAAAGTATTGGAACATATAGTAGATACGGTATTGCAATTTGAGGGCGACCGAAATTATAATTACCGCATTTTGCGAACGATAAAAAACCGTTTTGGTTCTGCGTCTGAAATCGGTATTTATGAAATGCGTACCGATGGCATGCGTGCAGTAAGCAATCCATCTGAGTTACTGATTACCCAACGCGATGAACCCGTTAGCGGAGTAGCTATTGCCGTTACGATGGAAGGCATGCGCGCATTGCTGATTGAAGTACAAGCGCTCGTTAGTCCTGCAGTGTATGGCACACCACAACGCAGTGCAACAGGCTATGATTTGCGTCGACTGAATATGCTTCTTGCTGTTTTGGATAAACGTTGCGGATTCAGGTTTGGAGCAAACGACGTATTTCTCAATATTGCAGGAGGCATAAAAGTAGAAGACCCTGCTGTAGATCTGGCAGTAGTAGCAGCCCTGCTATCTTCTTATGAGGATACAGCACTCAGTATTAAAAGTTGTTTCAGTGGCGAAGTGGGTTTGAGTGGTGAAGTGCGTGCCGTAAACAAAGTAGAGCAACGTGTGTCTGAAGCCGACAAAATGGGCTATTCTAAAATTTACATTTCAAAATTCAACCAGAAAACAAACAGTACGAATTTAAGTGTCAGCAGGATAAAGACCATCGAAGAATTTTACCGGAATTTGTTTTAATATGCTACCTACGACTCTACATATTGCCCTTGATTTTTTCAGGCTGTTTTATCCTAAAAATTGTGCAGGATGCAATACTCCTCTGGTAAAAAATGAAGCTTATGTCTGCTTAAAATGTTTGCTCGACTTGCCTTATACACATTTTGAAAAACTAAAAGACAATCCTGCTGAGGAGTTGTTTTACGGAAGGGTGAATATTGAATTTGCTGCTGCAATTTTATTTTTCTCCAAGCATGAATCGGTACAACATATTTTGCATCATATCAAATATGGCGAGTATAAGGCATTGGGTGAATACATGGGCAGGCTGATGGGCGAACGCATACAGCAAGATTCATTATATGCTCCGATTGACTTAATTATTCCGGTGCCACTTCATCCTCGCAAAGAGCATATCCGCGGATATAATCAAAGCAAATTGTTGGCTGACGGCATGAGTGAAGTACTAAAAATTCCGGTTGCCGATAAGCTTTTGCTACGCAAGATAAATACTGATACACAGACCAAAAAAAGCAGAATAGAACGATGGGAAAATGTAGAACATGCTTTTGAAGTACGAAAATCGAATCAACTAAAAGACAAACACATTTTATTGGTTGATGATGTGCTGACAACCGGGGCTACACTTGAAGCGTGTGCACAAACATTGCTACAATCCGCTGATTGCAAGGTCAGCATTATTACCTTGGCAATGGCACATTGATTTTAGATGAAGTAGAGAAATAAAAGTAAGTTCTAGCGACTTAGAACTAAATATGCATAATCTCTTCTTCTTTGAGTTGGAGCATTTTGTCTACTTTGGCAATATGCTCATCTGTGAGATGCTGAATATCTTGTTCTGTATTTTTTACCAAGTCTTCGCTAAGTCCGTCTTTTTGCATGGATTTTACCATCTCCATTGAATCTTTGCGGGCAGCACGAACGGCAATTTTGGTATGTTCTCCATGATTTTTAGATTGTTTTACCAACTCTTTACGTCTTTCTTCTGTCATGATAGGTAACGTGATACGGATGTTTTCGCCGTCATTTTGAGGTGTTACGCCAATATTTCCTTGAAAGATTGCCCGTTCGATATCGCCGATAATACGACGTTCAAAAGGAGCAATCATCAGCGTACGAGAGTCCATTACTTTGATACTGGCTACCTGATTAAGTGCAGTCGGCACGCCGTAATATTCTACATGAATGCCCTCGAGCATTTCCGGACTGGCTTTACCTGCCCTAACGTGGCGAAGTTCCTCTTCCAAATGCTTAAGTGCTTTGTGCAT
>CAZPBT010000180.1:5409-6563 GCA_964584555.1 uncultured Chitinophagales bacterium | reverse complement strand
GTAGACAAACAAGACAAGAAAATAAATCTTCAGAAAGTAAATAACCAACACAAACAGCTGCGTATATTTTTAGCAAAGTTTAATGGTGTATCCTCGAAGTACATACAGAACTACTTAAACTGGTTCGCATACAGCAAAAACATGGAACAGTATGCCAATCAAGCTAAACAATGGCTCTATGTAATACTCACAACTGACTTTGCATACCAGATTTTTGAACTATTCAAACAAAACGCTGTAAATATTAGAACTTAGCTTATCACCTTAAACAATAAACACATTTCCATTGACATATTCATCTGCATGGTTTGATTGGCTTCTTTATCTTTTTCCATGCTCTTTATCTGAGCTTCTACCGAGTCTTCTTCGATGCCCATATTTAGTAAAAGTTTTTTCATTGCTTCCGGGTCGAGCTTGGTTTCCACCTGCATAGGCGCACTCATTGGTATTGTCACACGGTATGCATCACCTTTCTTAAGTTGCAGCTGCATGTTTATTTTCTCCTGAGCTATTACAGTAAATACTGAGAATATACCCATTAATACGAATGTGTATTTTAATAAGCGCATATATAATTTTTTTGGAAGCCAAATATAAGAAAACCAAAATAAGTGGCGTTGTGTTTTAAAAAAAATTAGTAATCTTTAAAGCCTGAACTTCATCTCTATTCTGGTGCCGCCATCTAAGAATGCCACTTCATCGGCTAATTGACGTATTAAGAATACACCTCTGCCATCGGGTTGCTCTAAAAATTTGCCACAAGTCGGATCCGGTAGTTTATCCGGATTAAATCCTCTGCCCTCATCCTTAATGCTTAATTTTAAAGTGGTTTCACAGCGAATGGCAGAAATATAGACATTCTTGTCTTCATCCGAATTATTGCCATGCTCAATAGCATTGTTAACAGCTTCAACGGAAGCAAGCAGCATATTGTGATACTTGGTGTCATTTAATTCAAATTGAATACGCAAAGACTCTACAAGTGTCTCTACATCAGCAATATTTTCTTTACGGGATGAAATTTTTAAATCAGCGATTTTTACCACTACTTATGTTTTGGTGAAAGAACATGCAATATTATATCAATTCACGGTATTTGTCAATAGGCAAATTTAAGAAAGTTGATAATCGTCAGTTCATCTTGTCTATGCATG
>CAZPBT010000180.1:0-5309 GCA_964584555.1 uncultured Chitinophagales bacterium | reverse complement strand
TCTCCCTCCGGTCAAGATGACGGTATGATTCATGAAATCTATGCATTTCACGAAATCTCTCCCTCCGGTCAAGATGACGGGGGCTTTACTTCCCGTTCTTTTCAATTTTTACTTGCATCCGGATATCCGTAAAAGGTCGGTCTGCTCCATCACGCTGAGCCGCCGCAATTTTATCTATCACCTCAAATCCTTCTACCACCTCACCAAATACGGTATATTGCATATCCAACATCGGTGTGCCCCCGTTTTCCTGATATATTTTTACTTGTTCTTCTGTCCAAGGACCATGTCCTGTGCGTTGTCCCAGCATTGTCAGCTCTGCCGGAGTATAACTTTTTCCTTGCACAATATAAAACTGCGTAGAAGAAGATTCTTTCTTAGGATTTATAAAATCGCCGGTGCGTGCAGCAGCCAATGCGCCTTTTTTATGAATTAATTTTGGATTGAATTCTGCAGGAACCGTATAAGGCAAATTGCCCGTTCCCAATTGTTGCCCGGGCTGTGCGTGTTTAGAATTGACATCGCCGCCTTGTATCATAAACTGTGGGATAACACGGTGAAACAACGTCGAGTCGAGTACGCCGTCTTGAACGATTTTTATAAAGTTAGCCTTGTGTTGAGGTGTTTCATCATAGAGTCGCAATTTCATTGTACCCAAATCTGTAGTGATGATTACATAAGTAGAAGTATCCATTTTTTTGTTTGTTTTTGTAGAAGTTGTTTTAGTTTTAGAGGTAGTTGTAGTTTTAGTACCCGATTTGGAAGGTGTTTTTGTAACGGGTTTTGTGGTGGTTTTCTTTACCGCAGATGTAGCTGGTTTTGGTTTCGTCGTGCTGTTGTTTTGAGCCATTAAGCTCACGGCAAACAAGATAAATAAGGCGTGTAAAATTTGTTTTTTCATATGCTTATATTATAAAATTTCTTCGCGGTAAAAATAATCAACTATGGCTTCTTTTAATAAATTTTCTTGTTGATTATGTTCCAGTTTCGGAGCGTTTTTTAATGGCTCAAAATGAGGCCAGCCGTCTTCATCCAGCGCCACAAAAGCGTAATAACCTTTTGCCGAAAGCAACGTGCATACGGCCACATGGATTAAATCTTGTTTCTGCTCTTTGGAAAATTTGGTTTGATGTTTCCCCAGCTCCCGGTGTCCGATTAAAAATAAGATTCCGGGCAAATCAGGAACTTTACCATAAACCTTGGAAAGGTGAGCTTCTATATTTTCCCAGCCTGCGGGATGTTGTTCTTTATTTTCTTGCATATTTATCGGTCTTTCCAGAAAGGATATTGATTCCGGTATTTTTCTAATTTTTCTTTACTTAGTGCAACAATTTCGATGCCGTTTTTTTCCTGCATATCACACAATAAGTCTCCTTTATAATCAAATGAACAAGAATGACCATTATGTAAATGCCCGTGGCCGTCTTCACCAATGCGGTTTACGCCAATTGTATAGCACTGGTTTTCTATAGCTCTGGCTTGTAATAAAGTCATCCAGTGATGTATGCGCTTTTGTGGCCAGCTGGCTACAAAAATCTGCACCTGTACATTCTGGTCATTTTGACACCACGCCGGAAACCGCAAATCATAACAGATAAATGGCTGAATTTCCCAATTTTCATACGAAATGCTTATTTTGTTATTGCCCGGGTAAATTAAATGAGATTCGTTTTCATTTACTAACGAAAACAAATAATGTTTATCGTACCGATATTGAATCCCGTTTTTATCTACCCAAAGAAAACGATTATATATTTTACTATTCTCTCTAATTAAAAGACTGCCACAAATAACCGTCTCTTTAGCACTAGCAAGTTGTTGCATCCAAGAAACTGTGTCGCCATTTTCAGTTTCTGCCAATTCGGGATCATCTACACAAAAAGCAGTATTAAACAATTCTGGCAAAATGAAGATATCAGCAGATTGCTTCAAGGAGAAAATCATCTCGTCAATATGCTCCAAATTCTGCTTCTTGTCTTTCCATGCCAAATCGAGTTGTACTAATGCTATTCGCAGGCTATTATCCATGTGCTAAAAATACAAAATTGTTTTTTTGCGCTCATTTTTTATTATTTGATTACAACACAATTCAAAAAATATTAAAACAACGCTGTATTTTTATAGCGCATGAAGATTTTCGAGAAACTACCCGTTCATTTTATATTTTCCGAACTCAGGAAGCGGATACAGGGTACTATATTTTCGGATAAACGTTTCATACAGCTCATTACCCTAAAACCAATAGAACTTTATCAGGGCGAAACAGAAGTAACAATTGATACAGCGGTAGTAAAACTAAAAATAGACAGCCAGGTAGAAAATATGATGCAGCGCAGAATTGAGCGCACGCTTGACTGGCTTATAATGAATGGTGCAGGCAACAGCGGGAATACATTCGAGTATGCTTTTGAAGTCATTATAAAAGCTTTGGCAGATTATAAAGATGTTTCTTCCTTTTTTAATTTTCATTTCGCCCATAAGAAATACGATATAGAACCGGATAAATATGCACTGGAACTGGGTGAGTTCAGCTTCGGTAATGATGCCACGAAAATGTCGGTTGCTCTGCCGTTTACATTCTATGCCCGCTGGTGGAAATTTCACCGGGTAATGCGTGGTGTTGCCTATTTTAGAGGTTCTCTGAATTTCCATCAACCCAAGTTTGTGATTAAGACCAGAAATCTTAATTATACTTTAGAAACGAGTAATCCCTTATTGCGATGGATAGATCAGATGTATCATGCTAAATTAATCAGCTTTCTGCACGGTTTTTTACAATATAATTTCAAATCAGAACTGGAGACTGCTCAAAAAGAAGCACAAGAACAGATTGACAAAATTCAGTATCAGAATTCCTGGATCTACGGCAAAATTGAAGAACTGGATTTGGAGCGCATCACTATTGAGCCTGACGGGTTGCATGGCGTTTTTCTGGCAAAAGGTAAGTTGAATTTACTGGCATAAGTGCACAGGTATTAGCTGTTAACATCCGTTTACATTTTGGAATTGATTTTTTTCTTATTTTTGAACTCAACTCATGGCAAAGAAGATTATTTATACCGATGATGCACCCGAGCCTATCGGTCCTTATTCGCAGGCAGTATACAGCAATGGTATGTTGTTCGTATCCGGACAAATTCCAATTGAGCCTTTTTCAGGTGCTTTGATAAAAGACGGTATCGCCGCAGAAACCGAACAAGTGATGCAAAATATCCAAGCTATACTGGACGAAGCAGAAATGGATTTTTCCAATGTGGTGAAATGCAGCATATTTCTGACGGATATGAAAGACTTTCCAAAAGTAAATGAAATATATGGCAAGTATTTTGCAGTACATCCTCCGGCAAGGGAAACGGTTGAAGTATCTTGTTTGCCTAAAAATGCCAATGTAGAAATATCTTGTATTGCTGTCAGATAAACTAACTATATGAATTTAAAAGTTTTACTTTTCACCGCTTTTGTATTTAGCTTGTACACAGTAAATGCTGACCCACCTAAAGTTCCAGTAGCTAATGCAGGATTGAATTATAATTGCGCCACGGCAAAAGACACCTTGAAATACAGACACAGCAGAGGAGAACTTACCGGGTTTTACATGCCTGTGAAATATACAAAAGACAAATTCTATTATTTTATTATTACACCTCAAAATTATACCCGTCAAACATTAACCTTGTCTGAAATTACGGAAGAATTTATGACTTGCTATAACAAAGCCAATCAGAAATATATGGACTCCGTGTACCATATTGATTTTTTCAGAAAATCAGATTCAGTATTAGCAGCATATGATCTTCAAGGTAAAGGTTATAGAAATGCCGAATTTCCGGGTGGAGCTCCGGCTTTGCAAAAATACATGAAGAAGATAGATTTGCCAAAAGATGCAAAACCGGAGGATACGTCATCTGCTATAAAGAAGATACGGGTGTATTATGCTTTTGATGTCAATACTGATGGCAAGATATCGAATATCAAATTAGCCAAATCAAATTGTAAGGAATGCGAACAACCGGTATTGGATGCCATTCTGAAAATGCCCGATTTTATCCCGGCTACTGAAGCCGGAAAGCTGAAAAAAGTAAAATATATTCTCCCTTTTATAAAATAGCCGTCGAATAATTATTCGGCAAATCAGCAATATATTCCGAAGATTTATTACTTTTCGATAAACAGATTTCGATATGAATTTCAATGACAGATTCAGACAGGTAGTATTTTTTATCGTACTCGCAGGATTAGCAATTCTGATTTTTATTCAAGCAAAATCTACTATTCCCGGAATTCTAAGTGCAATTACACTGTATTTGCTTAATCGGGTTTGGTTTTTAAAACTCATTCACCGGTACAAATGGAATAAAACCCTGACGGTATTATTCTTTATCACGATAGACACACTTGTTTTATTTATTCCATTTTTATTAACCAGTGTGTTTATTTTTCCAAAACTGGTTTATTTGACCAATAATGCAAACGAATTATTTCAGGGAGTACAAAAGCTTTTGGAGCAAGTACAAAGCCGATTTGATATTCAGATTGCTACTAAGGAAAACCTGATGGCATTGCCCAAATACATTTCCGGAGTTTTGCCTAATGTATTTTCATCAGCAGCAGGCATGATTACTAATTTGGGGATCATGTATTTCACCCTATATTATATGCTGCAAAATGCAGAGCAGATGGAAAAGAAACTGACGGAGTTTTTACCTCTGCGAAAAGAAAATACGAAACAACTTGCCAAAGAAACGAAAGATATTGTCATATCTTATTCCATCGGAATTCCTGTACTGGCATTAGCACAAGGTATTTGTGCTACAATCGGCTATGCCATTTTCGGTATCACTGATCCTTTGTTGCTGGGCTTTCTTACCGGGTTGTGTTCGGTTATTCCATTTGTAGGCTCAGCCTTAGTTTGGGTGCCGTTAGTCGTCTATTTGTTTGCTGTTGGTCCTCAGAGTGCAGCCATAGGGTTGCTGGCGTACTGTCTTATTGTGGTACTCAATGTCGATAATATTTTGCGCATGGTATTACTGAAAGCTTTTGCTGATATACATCCGTTAATCACATTATTTGGCGTAATTGTCGGTTTGCCCTTATTCGGGTTTTTAGGTCTGATATTCGGTCCTTTATTGATTTCTTATCTCTTGTTGCTAATGAAAATATACGTAAACGAGTTTTCTAATCAGAATTAAAAATCACGCATGCAAGTAAAAGAAAATATCGAATTAGCTAAACAGTCTGTACTGGGTGTTTCGATAGGAGATGCATTCGGCGATTCTTTTTTTGGGGCAATAGAAAATATAGATGAGTAT
>CAZPBT010000179.1:0-6693 GCA_964584555.1 uncultured Chitinophagales bacterium | reverse complement strand
AACTTAACAAAGGAGGAGGAATTTAAAGGAGGTGGTTCTAAAAAAAATCAACTATTTTTAAATTGAAACACTTATCCCAAACTCAGGTTACTAATAACTTTACATCAAAATACCTGCAATGGTAGCTGAAAGGTATGAAGCCAAAGTACCACATAAGAGTGCTTTCATACCTAATTTAGCTAAGTCTGCTCTTCTGCCCGGTGCCAACTCCCCTATTCCACCTATCTGCATACCTACTGAACTGAAATTGGCAAAACCACAAATAGCAATACTAGCTATCAGTAAGCCTTTTTCTGATTTTGGTGTTAACCCTGCATGAGTCATATTGGAAAATGCGACAAACTCATTGATACAAAGTTTTTGACCCATTAATGTTGCAACGGTATCTACATCACTACCCGGAACTCCCATACACCATGCAATAGGATAAAACAATTTTCCAAAAATCCAATCTAAAGATAAGGTAAAAGGCATGCCTGAAAAATAACTTATCTTACCTAAGATATAATTTACCATAGCAATTAAAGCAATAAATCCAATCAACATCGCAATCACATTTATAGATATTTTCATACCATCACTTGCCCCGTGGCTAATCGCATCTATAATATTTTGATATGGTTTTTTGATTTCTAATTTCACATTGCCCATTGTCTGGCTTTCCTCAGTTTCAGGAAATACAATTTTTGAAATCACCAATGCACCAGGAGCCGCCATAATACTGGCTGCCAATAAATATTCGGCTTTTGCACCAAAACTTACATAAACCACTAAAATACCTCCTGCTATACAAGCCAAACTGCCCGACATGGAAGCCAGTAATTCACTGTTTGTCATAGTTTGCAAATAGGGGCGTATCATAACTTGTGCTTCTACTTGCCCTACAAATGCACTCGCCACATTACTCAGTGCTTCTGCACCCGAAACACGCATAATATAATTCATAGCTTTAGCAATCCATGAAACAATTATTTGCATAATGCCGTATTGATATAATATTGCTACTAAAACGCAAACCAAAATGATTGTAGCCAGCACACTAAAACCGAATATAAACACACCGGGTGTACTATAAGGAATTGAACCTCCTGCGTAATTCGTTGCCATTAATCCGCCATAAACAAAGCCTGCCCCTTCATGAGCAAATGCTTCAATATGTGTCATAATTTTACCCAAAGACTGAAAGAAATTTCTGACAATTGGAATTTTAAAAATGCAAATGGCAATAATGGTTTGCAATAACAAACCACTTCCTACAAGTCTTAGATTAATTTTCTTTTTGTTATTTGAAAATAAAAATGCAATGCCTAAAATTACGACAATGCCAATGAGTCCTTGAAAACGCTCCATAAATGTTACTGTGTTTTAACAAATATAAAGGTATTTTTTGCTTTTTTCTTTTTTTTGAAAATAATGTGATTAGCAACTTTTTTTATCTTATTGAAAGATAACAGCAGCAGAAAAAAATAACAGCTATTAAATTAGTATAGTCAAACCGAAAGGTCTGACAGCAATGGCATACCATCTACCAATTTACAAGGCATGTTTTGGTGTTTCCATGTTTTTCATTTCGTCTTCATAAGCGAGTTTAACGGCATCGGCTACGCGTCTGGCAACCTGCATGTCCAAAGTAGATGGTACGATATTATCGCGATTCAATTCTGCTGTTGGCACGCAATCGGCAATAGCATATGCAGCAGCCACTTTCATTCTTGGGGTTATTCTTCGTGCCCGCATTTCGAGTGCACCTTTAAAGATTCCGGGAAATGCCAGTACATTATTAATTTGATTGGGTATATCGCTTCTTCCTGTTCCTACCACTCCTGCACCACCTTTATAGGCTTTTTCCGGCGAGATTTCCGGATTTGGATTAGCTAAAGCAAAAATGACAGGGTCTTTACTCATAGTCATTACATCTTCTGTCGTAATCACGTTACCCTGGCTAACACCAATAAAAACATCCGCACCTTTCATGGCATCTTTCAATGTACCTTTCATATTATGCGGATTGCTGTATTTCAGAATTTCACGTTTAAAATCATTCAAATCTGCACGGTCTTTATGAATAATTCCTTTAGTATCGCACATGATAATTTGTTTCACCGGTGTGCAGTAATTTTTATCTACTTCGTGACAAAGCAGCAATTTGGAAATTGCTAACCCGGCAGCTCCGGCTCCGTTTATGACAATTTTGAGATCTTCAATTTTTTTATCCAGTAGTTTACAAGCGTTCACTAAACCTGCCAGCACTACAATAGCTGTTCCATGTTGGTCATCATGAAAAACCGGAATACCCAATGTTTGTAATCGTTCTTCAATTTCAAAACAACGAGGCGATGAAATATCTTCGAGATTAATTCCTCCAAAAACCGGAGAAATATTGCGAATGGTTTGGATGATATCTTCTGTATTTTGTGTTGCTAAGCAAATCGGAAAGGCATCAATGCCCGCAAATTTTTTAAATAACATCGCTTTGCCTTCCATTACGGGAATGGCTGCTTCTGCTCCCAGATTTCCTAATCCCAAAATAGCTGAACCATCCGACACAACTGCAACAGTGTTGTTTTTAATAGTTAAATCCCAAACTTTTTCCTCATCATTGGCAATTTGTTTTACCGGCTCTGCCACTCCCGGCGAATAACACAGAGTTAAATCTTTTTTAGTTTTTAACTCAGTACGTAAAGAAATGGAAATTTTTCCGCGCAATTTTTCATGCAATGCCAGTGATTCTCTCGAATAATCCTTCATAAAAACAAATTTATTGGGAGCGACTAAGATAGCAGTAAGTTTAAGATAATTTATTTAATAAAAGTTATCGAATTGTTGAGTTTCAGGCAGAACAACTTTATTATTTTATCTTTCAATAAATAAATTACTAATATATAGTATATAAATTATATATTTACTACTTCTTCAATTTATCAATAAATCCCTGCATGATAGCGCGGGTTTCCGGTGCCCACCATTGTTGTTGAAATATTTTCATATCGAAATCTGAAATGGAATGCATAGATTCCAACAAATCAAATCGTAGCTGTCTTTTGGTTTGACGCCATGCATTTTCATTGTATTGAATGTATTTTTTTAATTGTGTTTCTGCCTGTACCAAAACGAGTTCTTTAGGGCATACCTCATCAATAAGCCCAATTTCCATGGCATGTTCCGGTGAGTATAATTTTCCTTCCATCAAATATTGATAGGCCCTTTTCCTGCCTATCCAAAAACTGTATAAATCAAAAATACCACGCGGTACAATAATGCCGACTGGAATTTCATTTAATCCAATTTTGAAATTTCCTTCAGCCATCACTCGATAATCACAGCCAATTGCCAAAATACAACCACCCGCAGGTGCATGTCCGGTTATAGATGCCACCAATGGTTTATCGAAAGCAATTAAATCTGCTACTAAATCCATAAAATTCAGCCAGAATTTTTCAAACTGTTTTTCATCGTATGTAAACAATTCCGGAATGTCTAACCCTGCACTAAAGAAATTCTCTTTCCCATTTAAAATCGCTCCTTTAATGTCATTATCTTCTTGTATGCTTTTGAGGGCTATGCGCAATTCTGCAACTAATTCATAGTTCATCGGGTTTGATTTCTCCCTGTCGATTTGTATTATTGCGTAGTTTTCTTTGGGTATTAAATGAATGTGTGCCATATTTATTTTTTCGAATGTCGAATATACTATTTTCATCTGTTTTATGATAGAATGCCTTGTTTATTTAATACAAGGGAAATAAAAAGAACTGTACTTTTGATTCAAATTTTCACAAATGAATCTGAATATTGAACCGGCAAAATTTAAGCGTGTTGTGATTATCGGTGGTGGATTTGGCGGCATTGAAACGGCAAAAGCCCTTAAAAATACCGATTATCAAATTGTATTGCTTGATAAACACAATTATCATACTTTTCAACCACTCTTATATCAGGTAGCTACAGGTGGATTAGAACCCGGAAGTATTGCATTTCCGCTGCGCAAGTTTATGCAGGATATTCCCAATGGTATTTTCAGGATGGCAGAAGTGAAAAAAATTGATACCGAACAAAATTTACTTTATACTAATATCGGCGAACTCACGTATGATTATCTGGTAATTGCTACGGGCAGCACCACTAACTTTTTCTCATTTCCTGACGAGGTAAAATCTAAAATGCGTGAAATGAAAACCATTCCGCAGGCCTTGGATTTGCGCAGTTTTATTCTGGAAAATTTTGAAGAGGCATTATTAACTAAAGATGCAGCTAAACGTGAAGAGTTGGTCAATATTGCCATAGTGGGAGGTGGCCCTACCGGAGTAGAATTGGCGGGCGCACTTGGCGAAATGCGCAAAAATATCTTGCCCAAAGATTATCCCGAATTAGATTTTACCAAAATGCAAATTCATTTATTTGAAAGTGGCAATGAATTACTGCAAGCTATGAGCAAAGAAAATCAGGAAAAAGTATTGAAATACATACGAGAATTTGGCGTAAATGTATGGCTCAATGCACGTGTAGTAGATTATGATGGTGAAACTATTAAAACGGATAAAGGCGATAAAATACTTGCTGAAACGCTGATTTGGACAGCCGGAGTAAAAGGATGTATATTCGAGGGATTGCCAAAAGAAGCATATACAGGTAATCGCATTTTGGTAGATCAAACTTGTAAAGTCAATACCACGACAAATGTTTATGCCATTGGTGACGTGGCATGTATGCCTGATGAAAACAACCCAAGAGGGCATGCTATGGTTGCCCCGGTAGCTATACAACAAGGTGAACTTGTTGGCAAAAACATTAAAAATAACACACACTCTACCTTTACCTATTTCGATAAAGGCTCTATGGCTACAGTAGGTAGAAATAAAGCGGTGATGGAAACGAAAGGCTTAAAAATGGGTGGCTTTTTAGCCTGGGCAGCCTGGTTGTTTGTCCATGTAATTTCGCTTTATGGATTTAGAAATAAAATCGCCGTTGTAGTCAGCTGGATATATAATTATTTTACCTATGACAGAACATTGCGACTTATAATTCGACCATCAAAAAGAAAAGAATTATAAAAATAATATTATTGCAATCTTTGTAAATAGATTAACTAAGTTTAGCCGAAAGGAGTTTCATGAATTCTGAACGGGTAGCTTGTTTTTCAAACTCTCCTGTGAAAGCAGATGTGGTGGTTACTGAATTTTGTTTTTGAATGCCGCGCATCATCATACACATGTGTTTGGCTTCTATTACTACAGCCACTCCCATTGGGTGTAGAGCTTCCTGTATACAATCTCTAATTTGCATGGTCAATCTTTCCTGCACTTGCATACGACGGGCAAATGCATCAACTACTCTGGCAATTTTGCTTAATCCCGTTATTTTTCCATCCGGAATATAGGCTACGTGTGCTTTTCCAAAAAAGGGCAGCATATGGTGTTCGCACATAGAATAAAGTTCGATATCCTTAACAATCACCATTTCTTTATGATCTTCATTAAATATTGCTGACTGTATAATTTCAACCGGATTTAATGCATAGCCGTGGGTGATAAATTGCATGGCTTTACTTACTCGGTATGGTGTTTTTAACAAACCTTCTCTTTCAGGATTTTCTCCCAATAAGCGTATGATTTCCTTATAATGCATTTCCATTTCGGCATTAGTGGAAATACCTAAATGATTATTTGTAATCAAATCGTTCATGAGCTAAAGGTAAGCATTTATTACATTTTGCAACGTATTATTGAATAGCCGTCACTCAGATTTTTCCGGTTCTGCTTCCACAGGAGTCGTATTTTTATTAAACTTCAAGAGTACGTCAATTAATTTTCGTTTTTTCTTTGACATTTTCAACAATTCTTTATCATCTTTTACGAGCTGTTCCACATTTTCTTGTGTAATAGCTTGTATAGTATTAGGCACTCCTCTCCTGCTCATGAAAGTAAAATAACTGGGCTCGTCTTCCGGCAACATGGAATACAAGTAAATAGAATCATCATTTGCTCTGAATAGCCAGCAAGAATCATTCGGAGAGCCTACAAACTCGTATTCCTTAAATTGAGCAGAAATTTCTTTTGTATCGTGCACATAGATTTTTCGTTTATCTGAAACAGCATTTTTCAAAATCAAATAGTGTTCATTTTCGTTCAAGTGAATAGCTGATTTAAAAGTAAGTACACTATCATTCAAAAGTGTTACTTTAAACTCATATTTCTTGTTAGGATTATAATCGGAATTACGGAAATAAAAATTCGGAAAATTTACATAGGAATAAGTGGTAATAGGAATATTTCCGTAAGGTGTATTGATATATGTTGTATGCGGAATAGTGAAAACTTGCGCATAAATTATATTGCATAAAAACGCACTAAAAATCAGAATTAAAAATTTAACTTTCATAAAAATTATTTTACAAATATATACATTGCTGAAATAATGCCCATATATTTTTCACTACGGTTTCCTGCTTAACCAATTTTTTTCATTTCTATCTTAACTTTTACTTAATTACAGAAACTTGTATTTCCAATGCATGCATTGTAATTTTAAATCAGTAAACTGCTTAGTAAACTTATTAAATAACAAAAACAACATGGAATCAACTGAAATTACGGTAAAAAATTTGCTGAAAGGTGGCGAATTTTTAATTAAAGACATGCCCTATTCCGAGACTTTCACGCCGGAAGACCTAAATGAAGAACAAAAAATGATAAT
>CAZPBT010000178.1:0-6695 GCA_964584555.1 uncultured Chitinophagales bacterium | reverse complement strand
ATTATTGAGGCATTTGACCTGTGCAGGTATAATTGCAGGTTATGGTGTAGCTGTTCGTATAGGCAGTTTGCGATGCCAGTATATTTAGAGAAAAATCGGGCGTATGCAAATAAGTACAACTGGAATCAATGGCAGGATTGGACTCTGTCAAATATTTTTCTTCACTGATAACGGTGTATTGTCCTGCCGGTAATGAGATGGTATAATTACCCAAGCTATCGGTTGTAAAAAACGTATAAACGGGTGTAAATGGCATAGCAACATTTCCCTGACGCACATAAAATTTTTGCAAAGCACTGGGATGATACATAGCCAACTGATCTAATAAATCTTGAGGTGGTGCAGCTCCGCCACAGTAATCGCTGTTGTTTTCTACATTGCCATTAATTGTAATATTAACATTATTACCAATGGGCACACACGCATTTAAGAAAAAACTTGAAAACAAAACTGCAAAAAGAAATTTATTCATACTTATTCTGATTAGATCTTAAATCTTTTAGTTGCATGCTAATGTATAAAATTCAGCCATTAATTTACTAAAGAAAAATAATATAAAAATCCGTTGGCTTATTTTCCGTAGCGTTTACGGTCATTCTCATCCAAGTATATTTTTCTGAGACGGATAGATTTCGGCGTTACTTCAACATATTCATCAGATTGAATATACTCTAAGGCTTCTTCTAAACTGAATTTTATCGGTGGGGCAAGTTTCACTTTATCATCACTGCCCGATGCGCGCACATTGGTCAGCTTTTTGGTAACCGTACAGTTGATCACTAAATCATCCGGTCGGCTGTTTTCACCTACTACCATGCCCGTGTAAATTTCATCACCCGGCTCGATAAAGAATTTACCTCGGTCTTGCAATTTGTCCAAAGAATAAGCAATGGCTTCGCCTGTTTCTTTAGAAATCATAGAACCTGCAATTCGTCCTGGAATTTCCCCTTTAAATACATCATATCTTGTAAACCGGTGTGACATTATGGCCTCGCCGGATGTTGCTGTAATCAGTTCGGTACGCAACCCTATAATACCACGAGACGGAATATCGAATTCCAGCAAGGTACGGGTGCCTTTCAATATCATATTTTTCAAATCGCCTTTGCGTTTGGCTACCATTTCTATTGCCGTACCGCTTTTAGTTTCAGGCAAATCTATGGTCAATTCTTCATAAGGCTCATGTTTTTGATCGTTGATAGTTTTAAATAAAACCTGTGGCTGACCAACCTGCAATTCGTAACCCTCACGGCGCATAGTTTCTATCAAAACAGACAAGTGCAATACCCCACGACCATATACCATAAAGGCATCTGCCGTATCACCTTGTTCTACACGCAATGCCAGATTTTTTTCGAGTTCTTTATCTAAGCGGTCTTTGATATGACGAGAGGTAACAAACTTGCCTTCTTTACCAAAAAACGGAGAATCATTAATCGTGAACAACATGCTCATGGTTGGCTCATCGATGGAAATAGCTGCCATCGCTTGCGGATTTTCTGCATCGGCAATCGTATCTCCGATTTCGAAGCCTTCGATACCCACTACTGCACAAATTTCGCCGGCATGTACTTCATCTACTTTTACTTTGCTCATCCCTTCAAACAACATCAGCTCTTTTACTCTTGATTTCGTGATTTTTCCATCACGCTTAATCAAAGCAACATTCTGGTTGGCTTTGATAGAGCCTCTGAAAACACGTCCAATAGCAATACGACCAACAAATGAAGAATAATCTAATGAAGTAACCTGCATTTGGGTAGCACCTTCTGCAATTTTTGGTGCAGGAATATGTTCAACGATGGCATCCATCAAGGGAACGATATTGTCATTTTTCACTTTCCAGTCGGTGTTCATCCAACCGTTTTTAGCAGAACCGTAAAGTGTAGGGAAATCCAGCTGATCTTCGGTAGCATCTAAGTGAAACATCAAATCGAATACTTTTTCGTGTACTTCATCCGGCGTGCAGTTTTCTTTATCTACTTTATTGATAACCACAATAGGTTTTAAGCCGAGTTGTAAAGCTTTTTGCAATACGAAACGCGTTTGAGGCATGGGACCTTCAAAAGCATCCACCAGCAATAATACACCGTCAGCCATTTTCAAAACACGCTCTACTTCACCGCCAAAGTCGGCGTGACCCGGTGTGTCTATAATGTTAATTTTAAAGTCTTTGTATTTTACCGCTGCGTTTTTGGATACGATGGTGATACCGCGTTCTCTTTCGAGTTCGTTGTTATCCAAAATCAAAACGCCTTTATTTTCGTGTTCGTCGAATGTCTTACATTCCCAAAGTATCTTATCTACAAGGGTTGTTTTGCCGTGGTCAACGTGTGCTATGATGGCTACATTTCTGATTTGCTGATTTTGCATACTGCCTAATTTTTAGGAAGTGCAAAGGTACAGTTAATTTGAGCTAAAATGGTAAGTGTATGAATAATAAAAGGTTAAGCGGAGGAGGAGATTCAAGCAAGAAGATCTTTATATTTAGTAGAATTTGCGGAATTATAGATTCTACCTCTTTATTTTTATTTAATTTTTCAGGGTTATTTTTTCACTAATAACCTGAGTTCGGTATAAGTATTTCAAATTTAAAAATTGTTGATTTTTTATCAAGAACTACCATCATTGAATTACTCCTCATTTTTAAGCTGGATAAAAAATACGAAATCAAAAATCTTATCATCTTATTTCTATTAATCCGAACTCAGATTATTGAACATGTGAAAATGGGATTCGTATTATCAAAAAAGTGACGTCACTACGTGGCTTAGTTGTTTAATTTTTTAATATATAAAGATTTTGCCACTACGTGGCCTATTATATTTAGCTCTTTAAAAAATGGCATTAATTACTGGAATTCAGCATTTTCAAATCAACAAATTAGCGAACGAAGGCATTTTTCTTGTAATAACCTATATTTTTTCACCTCGACATAAAATGCTAACTTTGCTTTTCATCCTTTTTTGCATTATGAAATATTTACCCATATCGTCAGATTTATTTATTGAAAACAGAAAGCGTTTTACAGCACGAATGCAACCAAACTCCATGGCTATATTCTTTTCTAATGATGAAATGCCTCGCAGTGCTGATCAGAACTTTGCTTTCAGACAAAACCCCGATCTGTTTTGGCTTACCGGAATAGACCAGGAAGAAACAATCTTAATTTTATATCCCGACTGTCCAAATCCTGTATATCGGGAGGCTTTATTCTTGCGAAAAACCAATGAAGTCATTGCTGTCTGGGAAGGGCATAAATACACGATAGATGAGGCAAAAGCCGCTTCCGGAATCAAAGAGATATTCTGGAACAGTGCATTTTCGGCAGCTCTACCTGCCCTGATGGCTTACTGTGAAAAAGTTTATCTTAACTTTAATGAAAATGACAGAGCGGTAAATCACGTGCCATATAAGGACATCCGCTTTGCTCATGAATTAAAGTTTAATTATCCCGGACACGAAATCAAAAGAAGTGGTCCCATTTTGTCGGCATTGCGCAGTGTAAAACTAAAAACAGAAATTGAACTGATACGTAAGGCTTGCGAAATAACAAGAGATGCTTTTTTGCGGGTATTGAGAACCATTCGTCCCGGCATGATGGAATACGATATAGAAGCCGAAATCATTCATGAGTTTATTCGTCAGCGGGCTAACGGACATGCCTATTCGCCGATTATTGCTTCCGGGAAAAACGCATGTGTCTTGCACTATGTCGAGAATAACAAAACATGTCAGGATGGTGATTTAGTCTTGATGGATTTTGGTTCGGAGTATGCCAATTACGCTTCTGACCTAACCCGTACTATACCGGTAAACGGCAAGTTTACACAACGTCAAAAAGATGTTTACAATGCCGTGTTGCGAGTGATGAAACAGGCTAAAACCATGTTGAAGCCGGGTGCTGTTTTAGCGGATTATAATAAAGAAGTAGGCAAAATAATGGAAGGTGAACTGATTGGCTTAGGTTTGCTGAATAAAGATGAAGTAGCTAAGCAAAATGAAGAAAATCCGTTGTATAAAAAATATTTTATGCACGGCACTTCCCATTTTATGGGCATAGATGTGCATGATATTGGCAATCGCTATGCACCGATGGAAGTTGGAAACGTATTTACTTGCGAACCCGGCATTTATATTCCGGAAGAAAGCATAGGCATACGTATAGAAAATGATATATTGATTACCGAAAACGGCATCATGGATTTAATGCACGATATTCCGTTGGAAGTGGAAGAAATAGAAGAATTGATGAGAAGATAGTCAGCTTAACGAATATTGCATTCGTACTTAGCACCATTTACATGAGCCTGGTATTCATACTCCCAGCATACGCTTTTAGCACCGACCTTACCTACATTATCAATTGCAGTAGAGGTTACAGTCTTGCCTCCGGATTTGCAATCGCAATACCATACTTTCTTACAAGAGGTAGTGGCAACAGATACAACTATCAATGAAAATAAAAAACCTTTTCTAAAATTCTTCATGGGAATAATTTACACTCAATAAAATTATAGTATTTTTCAGCGATTTCCTAATATTGACACTATATTTTTTTGATATTATCAAAATAACTCATTTGTAATGCTGGAAAAAACCGAAGGCATCGTATTAAAAACAACCCGGTTTGGGGAGACAAGTATAATTGCAAAAATTTTTACAAAAAAATATGGTTTAATTTCATTTATGCTAAAAGGCATACGAAGTCAGAAAGCAACTAAAACAGCCAGTTTGATACAGCCCTTGCAGATGCTGCAATTAGACATTTCTGTAAAAGACAGCCGTAACTTACAGCATATAAAAGAATACCGAAGCGACTATATTTATCGCAGTCTGCATCTGGATTTCAGTCGACAAGCAGTGGCTGTTTTTTGTCTGGAAATCTTATTAAAATGCCTGAAAGAACACGAAATAAATGAACGAGTTTATGACTATTTTATCTCATTTCTTTTGGAGTTGGATCAGACAGCTGTACGCTTCGAAAACCAAAGTTTGTTTTTCTTGTTAGAGTTATCCGGATTATTAGGTTTCGAGCCATCTCTGCAACATATATCAGACTATTCCTATTTTAATCTGGCATCCGGTAAGTTTGAACATCAACTGTCTTCAACTGAACCTTGTTTAGATACAACAGAAACAATGCTGTTCAAAAGACTGCTGGCTGAATATTATGAAAAAAATGATATTCCTTTTACCGGTGCAGAGCGCAAAATATTACTCGACAAATTGTTGCTTTATTTCCGTTGGCATGTACCGGAATTTACGCAACCGCAGTCTCCCGCTATTTTACATGAGGTACTTAAATAATCTTATTTACCCATTTTTACTTTTTTAACCACATAGAAGTATAACTCCTTTAATAAATAAAGTTGTTTTTGAAAAATCAGTTTAGATAGTCAAGTAATAACATAGTATCGTGTTTGGCGATTTCTGTATTTTTTTATATTGTCACACTTTTATTTCGTAAGCATTGTTAATCCTAAAAAAATCTATGTATCTATGTGGTAAAAAATATAAATAAAATCGTGCAATAGGTTCTTGTTTAACAATAGCTTTATGTGTTAATATGCTCCCTGTGATTTATACAAAGAACTTTGGTCGTCGAATTACTATCTTTGCCCCATGCAATTCCAATTCAGTGATATAGAGCTTGAAATATTAAAAACAGTAGCTAAAGCTGCAAAAGAGCTGGATGTACAGGCTTATAGCGTAGGCGGATTTGTGCGTGATAAATTATTACATCGTCCATGCAAAGATATCGATATAGTCTGTGTAGGCAGTGGTATTGATTTGGCTCACAAAACAGCGGACATTTTTTATCGGGAACATCATGTAAAAATAAAAGTGGCATTTTTCAAGAATTTCGGCACGGCTCAGCTGAAATGGAAAGAAATGGAAGTGGAATTTGTAGGTGCACGCAAAGAATCGTATCAGCGGGACAGTCGCAATCCGATTGTGGAAGACGGCACGCTGGAGGATGATCAAAACCGCAGAGATTTTACCATAAATGCCTTAGCCATCCATATCAATAATGACAATTTTGGTGAATTGATAGATCCATTTAATGGCATTCAGGATTTAGAAAACAATATAATACGCACACCCTTAGCACCCCATCAAACATTCAATGACGATCCTTTAAGAATGTTGCGCGCCATTCGTTTTGCATCGCAATTGCGGTTTACCATTGAGCCGGAAACTTTAGCAGCTATTGAGCCTTTGGCAGAACGACTGCAAATTATCTCGATGGAAAGAATTCATGTAGAACTGAATAAAATTATTTTAAGCAAAACTCCATCTATAGGTTTCAAATTACTTTTTCAAACTAAATTGTTGCATATGTTTTTTCCCGAAATGGTGAAATTACATGGCGTGAGCATACAGGAAAATTACGGGCATAAAGACAATTTTTATCACACGCTGAAAGTACTGGACAACATCTCCGAAAAGACGGACGATTTATATTTGCGTTGGGCTGCAATTTTGCATGATATTGCCAAGCCTCGTACACAGCGTTTTGAAGAAGGGCATGGCTGGACTTTTCACGGGCATGAAGTGGTGGGTGCGCGCATGGTGCCCAAAATATTTACCAAACTAAAAATGCCTTTGGATGACCGGATGAAATTTGTACAAAAAATGGTATTGCTGCATCTGCGTCCGATATCACTCACTAAAGAAAATATTACCGACTC
>CAZPBT010000177.1:3828-6731 GCA_964584555.1 uncultured Chitinophagales bacterium | reverse complement strand
TTTAATTCCTCCTCCTTGTTAAGTTGGAGGAAAATGTGAGAAATCAACTATTTTAACATTTTATTTTTCTAAACCCGAATCTATGATAATAATTCTACTGAATAGAATTAAATATTTCCTTTCAGTATTTCCCGGCTAATGACTAATTTTTGAATTTCAGAAGTACCCTCTCCTATCGTACATAATTTAGCATCACGATAAAATTTTTCAACCGGAAAATCTTTAATATATCCATATCCGCCTAATACTTGCACGGCATCGTTTGCCACTTTACACGCAATTTCTGAAGCGTAATATTTAGCAAATGCTGACTCTTTAGTCATTTTTTCACCGCGCATCATCATATCTGCAGCTTGAAATGTCAATAATTTTGCTGCTTCAATTTGTGTAGCCATATCGGCTAATTTAAATCCTATAGCTTGAAAATCAGCAATCGGCTTTCCGAATTGTTCTCTTTCTTTAGCATATTTTACTGCTGCTTCATAAGCCCCAACGGCAATACTGATACTCAAGGCTGCGATAGAAATTCGTCCGCCATCCAAAATTTTCATAGCTTGTATAAAGCCTTCACCTTCCTTACCCAGCATATTTTCTTCCGGCACACGGCAATTATCAAAAATCATTTCAGCCGTTTCAGAGCAACGCATGCCTAATTTATTTTCTTTTTTGCCCCCGCTAAATCCGGGAGTACCACGTTCAACAACAAAAGCAGTCATACCATGGCTGTCTAATAATTCGCCGGTACGGACAATTACGACGGCTACGTTGCCACTGATACCATGAGTTATAAAATTTTTAGTACCGTTAATCACCCATTCATTACCTTCTTTTTTCGCCACACATTTCATTCTGCCTGCATCCGATCCGGTATTCGGCTCAGTTAATCCCCATGCACCTATCCACTCCCCTGTTGCCAGCTTTGGAATCCATCTTTTTCGTTGCTCTTCGTTAGCGAATTTATAAATATGATTGGTACAAAGCGAATTATGCGCAGCAACAGATAATGTAAGAGCACTGTCCACTTTTCCCAGTTCGATTAATGCCGTGATATACTCAAAATAACCTAAACCTGCGCCACCGTATTCTTCAGGAATTAAGATGCCCATCAAACCCAGTTCTCCTAATTTGTGAAGTGTTTCAGCCGGAAAATGCTGTGCTTCATCCCATTCCATCACATGCGGACGGATATTTTTTTCTGCAAAATCTCTTACTGTCTGTGCTATCAATTGTTGTTGTTCTGAAACCTGAAAATTCATACTTAAAATTTATGCAAAGGTAATTATTTTGCTCGTAGAAAACGAACTGAGAAGTAGCTTATTAAATTTCGATATACGGTTTCATCTTATCAAAATGTTCGGGATGATCTCTGACAAAATAAAGATTTTTGACATCTTCTATCTTAGTAAAAGGTTTTACTTTAGTTCGGTAGCCGATAATCTGCTTGGCAACTGTTGAAAAAAAATACGGATTAGCCGTTAACTCTTCGTAAGTTGCTGAGTTTATATTTATTTTTTTTGGCTTTACGGGATTTATTGTCAAATGAGATTTGAAATTTTGATAAACAGAATCTTCTATTCCAAACACATCTTTAACCTGACTAATAGCATAAAATCCACCGAGTTTATCTCTGAATGTTACAATCCTTTCAGATAAGACCTTGCCAATACCATATAGTTTTTCATACTCTTCAGCAGTTGCACTGTTTACTTCCAGCACAAATGGTTTGTGTTCATTTATAGCAGAAGATGCATCATTTAATTTTGATTCTGAATAAGTATTAGTATTATATTTTGGAGAATAAGTAGCCTTATTAGAGTGTTCTTTGGCTTCGGCTATTTGATTCCGTAATGCAATTATGTTTTCCTTTTCTTGCACAGACACCGTTGATTCTTTCACAAATAGCTGAACGATATAACTTTTAGCAAAAATGCCAAAAATTATCATTAACACTAAAAGCAAGATGCCATTACGTTCACCACGAGAAAAGGTATATTTAGAATCATCCATCTTAGCAATAAATATAATAAAAAAAAGAGTCCGCAAATGCGGACTCTTAAAAATTTATACAATTTTAATTGATTATTTGAAAATCAAGTTAAATTCTACACGACGGTTTTGAGCTCTTCCAGCAGCTGTTTTATTGTCAGCAACCGGTTTAGTTTCGCCATAACCTGTTGCAACCATTCTGCCGGCAGCAACACCTTTATTGATTAAGTAAGTTCTGGCAGCTTCTGCTCTTGCTTGAGATAAAGTCATGTTTTTGGCATCATCACCAACATTGTCTGTATGACCATCCACATTTACATTATAGTAAGGATACTCATTTAAGATAGAAGCAACTTCATCTAAGATTTTGTAAGAAACCGGTTTGATTACAGATTTTCCTGTTTCAAACTGAATATTACGTGCTGCGAAAGCTAATTTTTTCTTGATTTCTTCTTTCAACTCAGGACAACCTTGGTTAGAAGCAGGACCTGCAACATCAGGGCATTTATCTTGATCATCCATAACACCGTCACCATCTCTGTCAGGACAACCTTGAGCGATGAATGAACCCGGTACATCAGGACATTTATCTTTTTCATTAACGATACCGTCATGGTCTCTGTCCGGATCTGGACAACCGCCAAATTGAGCAATACCTTTTACATCTGGACAAGCATCTTTCATATCAGGAATACCGTCGCCATCTCTGTCAGGGCAACCGTTAAATTCAGCTAAGCCAGGTACTGTAGGACATTCGTCTTTACTGTCTTCTATTCCGTCACCATCAGTATCAGGGCAACCATTAAATTGAGCTATACCAGGAACAGTAGGACATGCATCATCTAAGTCAATAATACCATCACCATCTGTATCAATAGGTTTTTCAACAACAACAGGAACAGTATCAACTGCTACAT
>CAZPBT010000177.1:0-3728 GCA_964584555.1 uncultured Chitinophagales bacterium | reverse complement strand
TCCAATGCTGAAACGGTTGTTACCTACTGCACTGTTCTTATTTTTAGGTGGCTTTTTTGCACCCAAAGCTACGGAGCTCATTAAGATAAGTAGTGCGCTAAATAATACAATACTTTTTTTCATAAAGACTTTGATTTAAATTTATCTACAAAAATAATGTTAATTTTGTTTAATTTACTGGTTTAAGGTAATAAAATGCAAATTTAGATTTTTTTTTTGTTTATCCTACTACTGTTACATTGAAATTTACCATAATGTTGATAATTTAAGCTATCCATTGCTATTATGAGTAATTTAATCTAGTGTTTTAGGTCAAAACCCTCTTTTTATTTTATTTTCAGTTTGAATGCCGTGATTTTAAAATGTAATTTAATCTTTGTATAAAACTTTCATCACGTCATATCTTAATAAAATACTGACCTTTGTGCCATGGAATTTAGTTTAAAGGATCTTTCAACTGTGACACTTATTTTATTTGCCATCATTGATATATTAGGTGCTGTGCCAGTATTGCTGGATATCAGAGCTAAGGTAGGCGATGTGAATGCAAAATATGCCACACTGGTTTCCGGTTTTATCATGATTTTGTTTTTATTTATCGGCAAAACCCTATTAAAACTAATCGGCATTGATGTGGCATCGTTTTCTTTGGCAGGTTCAATAGTGATTTTTTTAGTAGGATTGGAAATGACCTTAAACCGAGATATTTTTAAAACTGCTACTTCTTCTGCAAAAACAAGTTCTGTTGTGCCGGTTGCATTCCCGATGATAGCAGGGGCCGGTACACTGACGACGTTGTTGTCGCTACGCTCTGAATATGATATCTATACCATACTCATCGGGATATTAATAAATCTGGTAGTAATTTATCTAGTCATTCGATTTATACCAAAAATTGAAAAAATGCTGGGCGATACAGGAATTAATATTTTACGCAAGATTTTTGGAGTTATTTTGTTATCCATCGCTATTAAGCTTTTTTCAAAAGGCGTCATCCAGCTATTTCACATTCATTGACGGGCTTACCTTTCTAATCTGTTGATTGAGTTCGTCACTTTCTATTAAGCCATCACGTACGCGTACGATACGGTGAGTATAAAGTGCAATATCTTCTTCATGTGTTACAACTACTATCGTATTCCCATTTCTATGTATCTCTTCGAATAAGGCCATGATTTCGTAAGATGTTTTTGTGTCCAGATTTCCTGTAGGTTCATCTGCCAGAATAATTGAAGGGTGATTGACAAGTGCACGGGCTACAGCTACCCTTTGTCTTTGTCCTCCTGAGAGTTCATTCGGTTTGTGTTTCATTCTGTCGCCCAAGCCCACCTGATGTAATACTTCTATAGCACGTTCATCTCTGTCTTTCTTGTTCCATCCGGCATATATGAGAGGCAATGCAACATTTTCCAAGGTAGACAGCCGTGGTATTAAATTAAATGTCTGAAAGATAAAACCGATTTGTTTGTTACGTACTTCAGCCAGTTCATTATCAGATGCTTTACTCACATCTTTGCCATCTAAAAAATACGCACCCGAACTGGGCGTATCCAAACAACCCAGAATATTCATCAAGGTAGATTTACCCGATCCTGAAGGGCCCATTAAAGCTACATATTCATTTTTGCCGACAGTTAAATCTATTCCTTTCAGAGCTTGGATTATCTCATCTCCCAACACAAATTTCCTTGTAATTTTATCTAATGCTATTACCGGTACTGACATGTTTTTACTCGTATTTTGTTCCTTTTACAAACTTGGGGACTTTGATATAATCCTCATTTTTCAGGGGTGCATTCTGCAAAGCTTCTGATTTGCTGATTGGATAATGCACTTCGTCGGTACGCATTACATTCACCTCTTCATTGATATAAACCAATGGTGCTATATTATCTGTATTCAGTTCATTCAGTTTTTCCATAAAACTTAAAATCTTAGTCAAATCTGCTTTTATCTCTGCTTTGCTTTCAGCAGAAGTAAAATCCAGTTTCGCCAATTTTGACAATTTATCAATCAGTTCGTCATTTACGTTCATATCAGTATCATTAAATGAAATTTCATTACAAAAGTAAGGATTTAAAGATGTTTGTCTGAAAAAAAATGCCGAACATATAGTCCGGCATTTCAAGTATTTTTTTTATCAATCTTTCTTCAGCACTTTTTTGATAACAGGTTTGATATGATCGTTTTTCAGATTGAAATAATAAATGCCATTTGCCCAAGTCTTCATATCCACAGTTATAGAATTTGTTCCAGCTTTAAGTTCCACCTCCTGTTGTAGCATAATTTGACCTAAATCGTTATATACAATCATCTGCAGATTATCTTTTTCTTTAGCTTGTACCTCAATAGTAGCTGATTCTTTTACCGGATTAGGATAAATACCGGTAATTTCTAATGCATCAATCGTTAATTTTGCATTTACCACATTACTGTGTTGCTCTCTGCTATCCATATCTACCTCTATGATTTTGTAGTAATAGGTAATGCCCTTTTGTACCCGATAATCATCGTAGGAATAATTACGCTGTTGTGTAGAATTTCCTGAAGCTGAAATTGTGCCAACTTTTGCAAAATTGACTCCATCTTCACTGCGCCAAATGTCAAATCTGTTTGAATTATATTCGGAAGCAGTAGCCCAAGAAACTTTGATATATTCATTATTTACCGGCTCGGCTTTAGCATAAATAAATTCTATCGGTAATACCGTTGCACAGGTACCTAATTTAGTACTCTGTACTTCACAGCCTATTACTCCAGTAGAAACATTTTTCACATGAGCAAAAATGTATAAATCCTGGAAGTTGCCCGTTGTTGATGTTGTCCAGGATGTTGTGCCGTTATAAGAATATTCGGCAACATAAGTAGCATTGCAACCTGTACATGTAGCATTTACAGAAACCGTTGGTGGTGAAGTTGCACAATTTACAGTTGGTGCTAAAGTAATATTAGGAAAGACATCTAATGGTCCGCAAATTTGTTTAATGCAACCATACTGATCAGTATATTGATATTGCACTGAATACGATGAGCCTGCATTCACTCCGGCTGCATTGGTATTCACTATGCCTGTTCCATCCTGATTCATTGTAATTGCTCCCGCTACTGTAGTTCCTGTACAGGTTCTGTTATTTTCAAGCGTAACAGCCACACCTGTTGAAAAAGTACCGTTTGGTGTACCCAAAGGAATATCCAATTGCCCAAAGACAGAAGCTGTTGGTCCCACACAATATATTGGCGTGCAAAATGCATAATTTTGGCTGAAAAGTGTATCAACTGTTCCATCAGCATGTATCTCTACCACTCGTATAAAATTGAGTGTGCTTAAGCCACCGCTTGATGTAGAACCTCCACCAGAACCAAAACCATCATCAAAACCATCGTAGAGTACAAAACGATAAGGACCATTATTTGGGTTTATTGTTGCAGGTGTAGTGTAAGTGGCTGCACCAACTGTAGTACCGTACCCACCACCACTGGCTACCACTTGATTATTACCGTCATAAATAAACCAGGAAACGTCCTGAGGATAGGAATCAAAATCTAATAATACGCGATACTGTGAAAATAATGGAATCGGGTTGGATGTTGAAAATGCAACTGTAGCTCCATCACATACATTCGTATCAATTTGTAAAGCACCTAAATTAGGTTGATTATAGGTTCCTCCTATTTCTGATTCACAACCATTATTATCTACAAAACGAACACTCCATGCCTGACCGTCT
>CAZPBT010000176.1:5147-6914 GCA_964584555.1 uncultured Chitinophagales bacterium | reverse complement strand
ACTCAACTAATTAATAAACTTTTAGAATGGTAAAGATTTTAAGAACTTTCTTATTTGGTATTTATATATTGCTTACATTAAATATAATTGCCCAAGCAACTTATATTCGCCCATGTTATAGCATCAATGCAGGTCTCGACTCATCCATTTGTGCTAATAATTGTGTTACGATTAACAGAACTGCAATTCCACAATATCTAAATAAAGCAACAAATACGTATGTTGTTCAACAAATGACTTTGCCCAGTCCTTTATATAATAATACGGGAACAAATGTCATTGTAAATACCGATGATGTATGGAGTGGGATAGTTAATATTGGGTTTAATTTTTGTTATTTTGGCAATACATATAATAAATTGGTTATTGGTGCCAATGGTATTGTTTCATTTAATACAGCCTATGCTAATGCATATTGTCCTTGGTCTTATACCGGAGGAATTCCCGATGCAGCAAAACCTATAAATTCTATCATGGGAGTATATACCGATGTAGATCCCAGCATTGGATTTAATGCAAACCGCATAAATTATTATACGGAAGGTGTTGCACCTTGCAGAAGATTTGTAATTAATTACTATCGCGTACCTATGTATAGTTGTAACTCACTCTTATACACCACTCAAATCGTCTTACATGAAGCGTATAATATTATTGACGTAATCGTTGTAAACAAACCCGTTTGTTCCAGTTGGAATGGTGGTCGAGGAATTATTGGCATACAAAATGCAGCTGGCAATACTGCATTTTCTGCCCCTGGCAACAATCCCTCTACCACAGCAATCACTAACCAATGCTGGCGCTTCATCCCTAACGGAGCACTGATGCAAAGTGTATCATGGTATCAAGGGGCAACACAGGTTTCCAATACTGATGTACTTTCAACCAGTTTATGTCCCACATCATCTACTGTATTTGAAGCACGTCTTTTAAATACCAGATGTGATGGTTCTTCTGTAACAGTTACAGATACAGTCAGATTTAATGTTAATTTAGGAGGGGCTAATGCCGGAGTAGACAAAACACTTAGTTGTATTACACCAAATATAACTATTGGAACCCCGGCTCAACCGAATACGAATTACACTTGGACTCCAGGTGCAGGGCTTAGCAATCCTAACATTGCTCAACCATCAACCAATACACCTAATACGTATATACTAACAGCTACAAATACTATTACAGGTTGTTCAGCAAAAGACACAGTAATTGTTGGACCTAAAACATTTCCTTTAGCTGATGCAGGTCCGAATAAAACGATAACTTGTGCTAATCCATCTGTACAGATTGGCACGACTTATGTACCTGGAATATTCTATGCATGGTCACCGGCTACCGGCTTATCTTCTACTTCAATAGCTCAACCTTTGGCTTCACAGCCACGAATGTATTATCTCACTGTTACAGATTCTGCTACGGGATGCACGGGTACGGATTCTGTAATGGTTACAATAGATACAATAAGACCTACTGTAGATGCAGGTTTAGATAAATCTATTTCTTGTACTTTTCCAAATGCACAAATAGGCACACCCGCTATTGCTGGAAATTCATATACATGGTCGCCTCCTGCCGGATTAAGTAACCCAAATATAGCTCAACCTAATGCAAGTGCCGGTGGAACATATACGCTAACCGTTACAAAAAATTCAAATGGTTGTACTGCTACTGATAATGTATTAATTACTGCAGATACTATTAAACCAACAGCAAATGCTGGATTAGATGATACGATAACTTGCTCTGTGCCGAGTATTGTATTGGGAA
>CAZPBT010000176.1:0-5047 GCA_964584555.1 uncultured Chitinophagales bacterium | reverse complement strand
AAACAGATGCCGTTGTGATTACACAAAATATAGTAAAACCTGTAGCCAATGCAGGCAGAGATTCATTGCTGACTTGCATAGTTACTGCTATCCCTATCGGCTCTGCTCCTGTGGCGGGTATGACCTATACCTGGAATCCGGGGGGTGGGTTATCTTCTAATACTATTGCCAATCCTGTCACTACACAACCTGCTACATTTATTGTAACAGTCAAAGATACTTTTAACCAATGTACAGCTAAAGATACTGTTGTTATTACCCGTGATATAACTTTGCCAACAGCCAATGCTGGATTAGATGATACGATAACTTGCTCTGTGCCGAGTATTGTATTGGGAACTACGGCTGTTGCAGGCAACAGTTATGTTTGGTCACCTCCATTAGGATTAAACAACCCTAATATTGCTCAGCCTATGGCATCGCAACCCAATACTTATACCGTAACAGTTACAAAAAACACTAATGGTTGTACGGCTACGGATGCTGTTACTATTTTGAGAGATACGGTGAAGCCTGTTGCCAATGCCGGCAGAGATTCTTTGTTGACATGTGCTGTACTTTCAATACCAATAGGTACAACTGCTGTACCGGGAATGAATTACAGCTGGACGCCTAGTGGTGGGTTGTCTAGTTCTTCAAACGCTCAACCAAATGCATCGCAACCGAATACCTATACTGTTACCGTAACCAATCCAATAAATGGATGTACTAAAACAGATGCCGTTGTGATTACACAAAATATAGTAAAACCTGTAGCCAATGCAGGACTAGACCAAACACTTACATGTACTACAACTTCTGTAAATATTGGAACTGCTACACAAGCCAATACAACCTATTCATGGTCGCCTGCTACGGGATTATCAGCAAGTGGTATTGCTCAGCCTGTGGCTTCGCAACCGAATACTTATATACTTACTGCTACCAATACAACCAATGGCTGTACGGCTACTGATGCTGTAAATGTTTTACAAAACATTACACCACCTCTTGCTAATGCCGGAACTGACAAAATTATTACTTGTGCACAACCTAAAGTAAGCATTGGTGTTTCTACAGGAAACTTTACTTATTCCTGGTCGCCAAGCATAGGATTGACATCACCCAATACTGCAGTTACTTTATCTGATTCTGTGGGTACGTTCGGTTTAACGGTTACGAATCCGGTAAATGGATGTTCTGCAGTTGATTCAGTGACCATTACTATTGACACCATTCAGCCTGTTGCAGATGCAGGAGATGATGTTCAGTTTACCTGTCCAATTTCGCCTGTGACTATCGGTTCTCCCGACAATGCGATTTTGCGTTATGTGTGGAACAATACTTATGGTATCAGTGCAACCAATATTGCACAACCTACTGCAGATACTGCCGGAATATTTGTTGTTAGAGTACAAAGTACAATAAACGGATGCTGGTCGAAAACCGACAGTGTAACGGTATTTTGGAAAAATTGTGCTTGCGATGTTTTTGTTCCTGAAGCGTTTTCTCCAAATGGCGATGGGATAAATGATGTTGTTAAACCTCTTAAAAATTGTGATGATATTTCTAATTTATTGTTTAGAATTTTCAACCGATGGGGTGAACAAGTGTATCAGTCTGAAAGTTTTAATGAAGGATGGAATGGTTTCTTTAAAAGTGAAGCACAGCAGATGGACTCCTATATTTGGACAATATCTTATCACGATGTACTCTACAATAAAGATGTATTTCTGAAAGGGGTAGTCACTTTAGTGAGATAATTTTGCGAGTTTTATTCTTTTTTTAAGAATTATTAGCTAAATTAGGATTGTATTTATTAGCTAAAGATTAAAAAATGAAGCTCTTTTACTCAAATTACAAACTTTTCGTGTTTGTTTTTATCTATTCTATTCAATCTTGTTTTGCAATTGATGATTTGCAAACGCAACGGATGCAAGCTAATGGGGTTCAGTTTACGGAAAACGCCAATGCTCACTATACAACGTATCAGTTGTCTTTAATTGAGACTTATAACTTTGATGCTTATCGGAATTATAGCACAACTAGGATTATTCAAATTGAAGATGGACCTAAATTGGTATTGGAATCACTGGTTTATATGCAATCGATTGGTCGAGCTGTTGATAATCAGCTATTATTAGAAAAATCAAATAGAGTAGATGACAACCTTCCTCATTCAGTCATCACTTTAATTAATATAGGGTTTAAATATTCCCCTCCGAAACATACAGAAACAGGATTTTAAATTCATCAACTATCTACTTTATGAAAATTTTTAACTCAGCAATAAGTTTATTAGCCATATTTATTAGTTTGAACATCTTCGCTGCACCCGGTGACGACTGTTCAACCGCCATAGCTGTATCATCTAATGGCTGTTCTGCCGCAGGTGCTTATGATAATACGGGTATAACAGGAACACTTAGCCCGCCTTCTTGTTTTACAACTGGAAATAATAATGGAATGTGGTTTAAATTTGTTGCGACCAGACAAATCGTCAATATTACAGTAAACGGTGGGACACTCACTCAACCTCAAATTAGTTTATTGAGCAATGCTGCGGGCTGCACCGGAACATTTACTGAAATATCCTGTATTTCACCGGGTACGGCTTCGGCTACAATAAATTACAGCAATTTGACCATTGGCACTACGTATTATATTTATATAGACGGAAGGAATAACCTCACTGGTACTTTTCAGTTATGTTTAACCTCACCGGTAGCACCGCCAAATGATAATCCATGTAGCCCGATAGTAGTTCCAGCCAGCAATTTCTGCTCTGATGATAATGCATTTACGAATGTAGGAGCTACAGGTGATAATCTTTTTTCAGTTAGCCTTCCGGCATGTTGGACGAATACGACAAATGCATACAATACGGTATTTTTTCAATTTACTGCACTCGGACCCTATAATACTATCACAGTATCAGGTAATTTAGTACGACCTCAGGTAACTGTATTGACTACCTCAAATTGCAATGGTACAACATGGACAAATAATGGTGCTTCTAATTGTGCAAGTGCGGCATCAGGAAATACCGTAACGATGAATGCAAACAATTTGACAGCAGGTACTACGTATTTAATAGCAGTAGATGGTGTAAATGACAACACCGGAACATTCAAATTATGTGTAAACAGCTACAGCCCTGCTACAGGAGTACCGGCAAATGACCGATGTACCGGGGCTACGCCTTTATGCCCTAATCAATTTGTATCAGGCACAACTCATTTTGCGACATCAACAGGAGATGTAAATATTAGTCAATGGACTTGCAACGCTGTATTAGATAATCCAGTATGGTTTTCATTTGTAGCGAATACACCAGTACAAAGTGTAAATCTTTCTGTAAATGGAACTTGTAACTCTAATTATTTACAAGTAGAGGCTTTTAGATATACAGGTTCAGGAACAGCATGTTCTTCTACTTCGCAATGGGCAAGTATTGGTTGTTTTGAGTCAGCATCATCTACATTTACGGGAACATCAATGACTATTCCTGCAGCCTCTATGGTGGCTGGTCAGACCTATTATGTATTAGTTGACAACTGGCCGGGTAATTACTGTGATTTTAGTTTTACAATTACAGGTAATGCAGGTGCTAATGCAGGTGCTAATCAGGATGTATGTATTAATCAATCACCTTTTAATCTTACCGGATTACCTGCCGGTGGAACTTGGAGTGGGACGGGCATTACCAATTCTTCAAGCGGTACATTTAATCCACAAGTCGCCAGTTATGGTAGTCATACGCTCTTTTACACTTATGGAACATGTACAGACCAGAAGCTAATCAATGTAACGGGACCTCAAGTGGTTACCTCCAATGATGTAGCTATTTGTGGTGGTTCTACTCAAATTACTGGTAGTGTAAATGAATTTCCAACTTCTATAGTAAAACAGTTTTCTAACAATACTTCTATGTCCATTCCGGATAATAATGCAACCGGAGTTTCCTCAGTGATAAATGTAAGTGGAATAAACCCAAATACAGTAGCTACGAATCCTATACAAAAAGTATGTTTGGATATAAATCATGCATTTGATGCCGATTTAGATATTTATTTAACCTGTCCTGGAGGTACACAAATAGAATTAAGCACAGATAATGGCGGAGGAGGGGATAATTATACAGGAACTTGCTTTACGGCATCAGCCACAACTGCGGTAACAGCCGGTGTTGCTCCATTTACTGGAACTTATACTCCGGAACAACCGTTTACAAACTTAAATGCATGTGCTATTAATGGAAACTGGACCTTGGTTGTTAAAGATGATGCATCTTCGGATGTAGGAACTTTATTGGGTTGGAGTATCTATTTTAATCAACAAAATACAGCCTCCTATGTGTGGTCTCCTACTACAAATATGACAAATTCAACAACACTCAGCCCTACTGTTTCTCCAACTGCCACAACATCATATATTCTAACTGCTACAGACAATAATGGATGTGTTTCTAAAGACACAGTAGTAGTATCTATTGGTTCATCAGCAGCCGGAGCAGATCAATCTATTTGTAAAGGTACTTCTACTTCATTTACTGCCTCCGGTTCTGGTACATGGACAGCACTGCCATCAAATCCTGCTGTAGTTTCTATACTCTCAGCAACGAATCCTACATCAAGTGTAGGTCCATTTAATACAACTGGTTCCTATAGTTTTGAATGGAATGCAGGCTCTTGTAAAGATACAGTAATGATTACTGTAAATGCGCCACCTATTGCAAACGCCGGAGTTGACCAAACATTAACTTGTTCTATAACATCCGCAACCATAGGTACTGCTTTAGTTGCCGGAAATAGTTACTCTTGGACTCCTGCCGGTGGTTTGTCTAATTCAGGAATTGCACAACCATCTGCTTCACAACCCAATACTTATATTCTTACTGTAACAAATATTGCCAGTACTTGTTTTGCTAAGGATACTGTTGTTGTTTCACAAAATATTACTCCACCTGTGGCTAATGCAGGGCTAGACCAAACATTGACATGCTCGACAACCTCTGTAACTATCGGTACAGCTGCACAGGCTAACACAACTTATTCGTGGTCGCCTG
>CAZPBT010000175.1:0-6964 GCA_964584555.1 uncultured Chitinophagales bacterium | reverse complement strand
AAAATAAACTGCGGAACTTTTATTTTCAGTTTTTTGTTATAACAGAACTATTTTAATGCTTATTTTTATACAATTCAAAAATCAAAATTATGGGCATATTTGATAAACTGCGCAATGAGTTCATTGATATTATCGAATGGACAGACAATACACAAGACACTATCGTTTGGAAATTTCCACGTTACCAAAACGAGATAAAATACGGGGCGCAACTTACCGTTCGCGAAACACAAGTTGCACTTTTCCTGAATGAAGGCAGAATAGCTGATGTTTTTCAGCCCGGCAGATACGAGTTGACTACAGCCAATATGCCTGTGATGACGACACTCAGAGGTTGGAAATATGGGTTTAATTCTCCATTTAAGGCAGATGTTTTTTACGTAAACACTAAACAATTTACCGATCAAAAATGGGGTACAAAAAATCCGATTACGATTAATGACAATCGCTTCGGTATGATAGAAATCCGTGCGTTTGGCAATTATTCTTTCCGTGTGGTAGATGCCGAAAAATTCTTTAAAGAAATTGTGGGAACTGACGGAGAATTTACTACCGAAGAAATCAATAATCAGTTGCGCACTTTAATCGTGTCGAAACTGACAGATGCTTTCGCAGAAAGTAATATCAAGATTGAACAATTTGCCGCTAACCTTGACGAACTTTCAAAATTCGGTGCGGAAAAACTTTCCGACGATTTCGACCAGTATGGCTTAAAAGTTACATCGCTTTTAGTAGAAAATATCTCTATGCCGGATGATATCAAAAAAGAGATTTTTGAATTATCCCGTCTGGATAAAATAGACATGCAAAAACTGACGCAATACAAAACCGCAAAAGGCATTGAAAAAGCTGCCGAAAGCGGCGGTATGGCAGGTGCATTTGTGGGCATGGGCATGGGCAATATTATGGGCAGCACTATGCAAAATGCCCAACAAAACAGCAACACTCCGCCTCCTGTGATGCAAATATTTGTAGCACAAAATGGGCAGCAAACAGGCCCTTTTGATGTTCCGCAATTGCAACAAATGGCACAAGGCGGTCAACTCACTAAAGAAACACTGGTTTGGAAAGCCGGGATGGCAGCCTGGGCAAAAGCGGAAACAGTAGCAGAACTGGGCACTATACTCAATTCCGTTCCGCCACCGATAGGCCCACCGCCGATAGCTTAAAACAGCTGTTACTTTTCTTGGATTTTATCTTGTAATAGTAATATTTGATTATATTTGTTACAAAAATAAAGATGAAATATTTATTGATAGCACTTTGCTTGCTTAGTTCTTCATTTGTATTCTCCGGCAATGCGGTTGCTGTAAATGACAGTACTGAGTTGGAGATTTATGACAGAGCAGAAGTGATGCCGGTTTTTCCCGGAGGGTCGGCTGAGCTTATGAAATATTTACAAAAAAGCATCACTTATCCCTCAAAAGCTATGGAAGATGGTATACAAGGAAAGGTGATAGTAAGATTTTATATTGACACTACTGGTGCTATAAAGAACCCTGTAGTTATTGCAAATAATATTGGCGGTGGTTGTGCTGAAGAAGCCGTAAGAGTAATCAAAAACATGCCAAACTGGATACCCGGCAGACAAAGAGGTCGGGCTGTCTGCGTATTTTATACAATACCGGTTACTTTTAAATTAGATAATGAAGAACCCAGAAGCTATAGTAAAGCTTACCCTTTGGTTACTCCAGATTCTTTACAGCGTTATTTAGGAAATGTTGCTCAAAAAATTGAAAATCCTATAGTAGGCAATAATACCATTTACGTTGTAAAAGCATTATGTTCTGTTCAAGAAAACGGTAAGATAGGTAATGTCGTGATCAGTGAATCCAGTTATCCGGACAGAAGTATTGAGAAAATTATTGAAGCGCATATTCTGAGTGGTCCTGCTTGGTCACCTGAAATAAAAAATGGAAAACCGGTTGTTTCTATACAGGAACTGCAATTTTATCTGACTTTTAATCCGCCTAAAAAAGATTAATTATCAGTTCTCATTCTCCCTCTGTTGACTTCATATAAGGCTATGGCTGTGGCTACGGATACGTTATAAGATTCTAATTCTTCAGACATGGGTAATTTTACTTTTTCGTCCAGCAGTTTTTGTACATCTTTGGAAATGCCTTCATCTTCTGCACCTGCAATTAATGCAAGTGGTTTGTTAAAGTCTGTTTCTGCAATATATTTCTGACCCTGACCATCCAAGCCTATTAAAGTAATGCCATTGTTTTTTATGTCTTTTACGGTAGTACTCAACTGATCCACCCGGCAAACCGGAATTTTCAGCAATGCTCCACTCGATATTTTAATGGCATCATCATTGATACTCGCACTTCCTTTTTTGGGGATGATAATGGCATGCACACCCAGCCCCAAGGCCGTGCGGGCAATTGCGCCCACATTGCGGATATCGGTAATGCCATCTAAAATAAGCAATAACGGATTTTCTCCTTTGTCAAAAATAAAGTCAATAATTTCCTGAACATCGAAATACTGAATTAAAGAAGTAAAAGCCAGTATGCCCTGGTGATTTGCTTTGGATAAAGACTGAATTTTTACTTCGGGAACAAACTGTACATAGATATTTTTTTCGCGGCAAGTTTCTATAATTTGTTTGATAATATCGCCATGTGCACTTTTTGAAATCAGCACTTTCTCTACTTCCGTATCCGATTGTACCAATTCCCAAACCGGGTTTCTGCCTGCGATAAGTTGCTGTTTCATTTTGCTGTAAGATAACAAGAATTGCGCTTGCTATAAATAAAAAAACGGGAAACTTATTTTGTTTCCCGTTGATATTGTAAAATTAGTTTAATCTTATTCTTCGGATGATACTTCAACTAACACAGAAACTTTATTTTTCAAAATTTCCACGATACCGCTTTTTACTTTTATTTCTTGTTTATTATTTCCGGTCGTTACTTTTATTTTGCCTTCTTTTATTGTGGCAATCATCGGTGCATGGTTGTCCAACACTTCAAATTTGCCATTGATGCCCGGCAATTGTACTCTGTCCGCTGTTCCGGAAAATAAATTTTGCTCTGGTGTAAGGATATCTAATGTCATTTTAATTCGAGTTTAAAGTTGGATGCTCAATGAATAATATTCAGCATTTACCGTTTACCATTTTTATTTCGCTTCCGCTAATAATTTTTTACCTTTTTCGATGGCATCATCTATAGTACCTACGAGGTTGAAAGCCGCTTCAGGATATTCATCCACTTCACCGTCCATAATCATTTCAAATCCTCTTAGAGTTTCTTCTATCGGAACGAATACTCCTTTTAAGCCCGTAAATTGTTCTGCCACGTGGAAAGGCTGAGATAAGAAACGCTGAACACGACGTGCGCGGTGTACCACCAATTTATCTTCTTCGCTTAACTCATCCATACCCAAGATAGCAATAATGTCTTGTAACTCTTTGTAGCGTTGCAAAATCATTTTTACGCGTTGAGCAGTATTATAATGTCTTTCACCCAACACTTGCGGGTCAAGAATACGAGATGTTGAATCTAATGGGTCAACCGCAGGGTAAATACCCAACTCGGCAATTTTACGGCTTAATACCGTAGTTGCATCCAAGTGGGCAAATGTAGTAGCCGGAGCCGGGTCTGTTAAGTCGTCAGCCGGTACATAAACTGCTTGCACAGATGTAATAGAACCATTTTTAGTGGAGGTAATACGCTCTTGCATCAAACCCATTTCTGTAGCCAAGGTAGGTTGGTAACCCACCGCAGATGGCATACGTCCCAATAGAGCAGATACTTCAGAGCCTGCTTGTGTAAAACGGAAGATATTATCTACGAAAAATAAAATGTCTTTACCTTTTCCTTCACCGTCACCATCGCGGAATTGCTCTGCAATTGTCAACCCTGATAAAGCAACACGAGCACGTGCTCCCGGTGGCTCATTCATCTGTCCGAAAACCAGAGTAGCTTTAGACTCCAGCAACGCATTTTTGTCAACAGCTGATAAATCCCAGTCGCCTTTTTCCATAGAATGTTTGAAAGCTTCACCGTATTTAATTACGTCAGACTCCAAGAACTCACGCAATAAGTCATTTCCTTCACGCGTACGCTCACCCACACCGGCAAATACAGATAAACCACCATGACCTTTGGCAATATTATTTACCAACTCCATGATTAATACGGTTTTACCAACACCTGCACCACCAAACAAACCGATTTTACCGCCTTTTGCATAAGGCTCAATCAAGTCAATTACTTTAATACCGGTTAATAAAACTTCTTTGGTTGTAGCCAAATCTTCATATTTAGGTGGTTTACGGTGGATAGAATATCCGCCAACTTTGCTCACTTCGCCAATACCGTCAACGGCATTGCCGATTACATTGAACAAACGGCCTTTGATAGCCTCACCAGCAGGCATTTTAATTTGATCCCCGGTATCTGTTACTTCAGCTCCGCGAGTCAGACCTTCAGAAGCATCCATGGCTACCGTACGCACTGTATCTTCGCCAAGATGTTGTTGTACTTCCAAAACGACTTCCGTACCGTCATCTTTTTTTACGGTTAAAGCGTTTAATATTTCTGGAAGTTTGGAGTTTTCTCCGGCAAAAGTAACGTCTACAACCGGACCGATGATTTGGGTAATTCTACCTATGTTTGCCATAAATTTGAAAGGTTAGCTTTTTAAATCTGCGCAAAATTACGATTAAACGCTTTTTTATCAAAATATTACGAAAAAAGAAGTCTATAAATAAAGATTTGGTAATTTGACCGGAAGTTTATCCTAAACATTAGTGCCAGATTGGCATTATTAACCCGAGGTTGGGGTAAGTGTTTCAATTTAAAAATAGTTGATTTTTTATATAAAGCCACCTCTTTTTAATTCCTCCTCCATGTATAGTTGGAAGAAAAAATGTGCAATCAACTTTTTTCACCATATTATTTCTAAAACCGAACTCAGGTTAATATGTGTTTGTGATAATTTTTTGACTGAAAAATCAGATTAAATCAAAATCATTTTCATACATTTATTCCTATATTATGATTCGGGTCTTTTTTGCAGTAATTTTTAGTGTTATGGCTTATGTTTTTGCACAGCAAATGCCCGAAAAATGTGCTACTCATACTCATCAATTGACCTTATTGCAACAACATCCGGAAATTAACAATGAACTGGAGCGCATTAATACATTAATACAGGAATTAAAAGCTAACCAGTCTGTAGCCAAAAACGAACAGGTAATCATTACCATACCGGTTGTGGTTCATGTGGTGTATAATACTACTGTACAAAATATCAGCGATGCGCAAATTCAGTCGCAAATCAGTGCATTAAATAAAGATTTCAGGAAGCTGAATTCCGATTTACTGCCCAGTAATCATCCTTTTTTCTCACTTATTGCCGATGTGCAAATTGAATTTTGTCTGGCGAGTATTGACCCATCCGGAAATGCTACGACAGGTATTACCCGAACCAATACTTCAGTAAGCAGCTTTTCAGACAATGATAAAGTAAAATCGAGTACTACCGGCGGAGCCAATCCATGGAATACACAGCAATATCTGAATCTTTGGGTATGTAATCTGAGTGGAAGTCTTTTAGGATATGCTCAACTGCCTGAAGACCTTCCTGACTATCCTGAAACAGACGGAGTCGTAATTAATTATAAATATTTCGGCACTACCGGCACTTCTACTTCTCCATATAATTTGGGCAGGACTGCCACTCACGAAATCGGGCACTGGCTGGGGCTGGAACATATCTGGGGAGATGATGCAGACTGTTCGGGAACAGACAATATTGATGACACCCCCAATCAGCAGACAGAAACTTATGGTTGTCCGTCAGGAGAAAAGACGGATAATTGCACGACAAATGCGCCGGGCATTATGTATCAGAATTATATGGACTATACTGATGATGCGTGTATGAATATGTTCACCTTACAGCAGGCAAGCCGGATGCGAGGCATCTTACAAACTATTCGTTCCAGCATCTCGACTTCCAACAAGTGCTCTACAACAACGGCAGTTTTACAATTAAATTCGTCTGTCTTTTCTGTTTATCCCAATCCGGTGAACCGCTATGTTCGCATTTCCGGATTGCCGAATTCAAATGAAAAGTTTGAACTTGAGTTATTTGCCATTGATGGGAAATTGCTTTATACAACAAGCATCAATAATACATTAGACATGATTGAGTTGCCTGAGCTTGAAAATGGCAACTATCTGGTAAAACTCAGCAATAGCCGTTCGGTTTATGTGGCCAAAATACTGGTGCGCAAATAAGAAACCGATTCGTTATGACTTATATCCTGTAATGACCAATTATTTTCCATCGGAATAAAACATCAGCTTCTTTTGTTCCGCTCCCGATATTATGAAAAATCAAAGGAGTGTTTTCATCAGATGATGAATTGCTGACCATGCCAATATGATAGAGGCCATTGTCTAACTTCCAGGCTACAATATCTCCGGCTTTGTAATCTTCATTTACGGTGGAGAGCACAACCGCCTTTCCTTTCAATTGCAAGTAGCACATAATATTGGGTACTCTTCGATGGTCAATATTTTTGTCGGGCTTAGAAGAGTGCCAAATATTTGGGTAACTGTTAAAATGCTTACTGATGTCAGCATGAATTTCTTTTTGCAAATCTATATCTACAGCCCGAAGGGCACGTACGATTACATCAGCACAAACCCCTGTTGTGCTGTCAACATCTCCATTTGGAAAGGGTATTGCCACATAAGCCGGATTGTAAGAAGTAGTAATTTGAGCTTGCCTGTTAAGGCTGTTTATGAGGGCAAGTTGTTTGTTGCTGAGCTTGACTTCTGAATTAGGATTATCGGCAAGAGTTGCAGATGTTGATTTGCAGGAGTCTGAGAATCCTGAAAGCAAGAAAATACAAATAAAATATACTTTTGCCATAGTAAAGAATAAACGCATATCGAAACTAAATCGTCTATCCTTTGGGTTAATAAATGCAAATTAT
>CAZPBT010000174.1:0-6970 GCA_964584555.1 uncultured Chitinophagales bacterium | reverse complement strand
CTAAGCCCAGTTCTTCTTCTTCTGCTGACACACGCATCGGTTGTATTTTGTTGGTAATAAAATATAAGAAATAAGAACCCGTAAAAGCAAAAGCTGCAACTCCTACCAATGCGATAATATGTACGGTAAAGGTATGATAGACACCATACATCAAGCCCCAATCGGCAGTTTTTAATCCTGTTCCGTAATCGGCAGCAAATACCCCTGTGAAAAACATCCCCATGATGCCGCCTACACCATGACAAGGAAATACATCGAGGGTATCATCTAAGGTAGATTTATTTTTATAGTGTACCGCAAAATTGCTCACTAAGGCAGAAAGTGCCCCCACGGCAATACTCTCCCCTACATTTACAAATCCGCAAGCGGGCGTAATGGCTACCAATCCCACCACAGCCCCTATACAAGCCCCAATAGAAGATACTTTGTAGCCGCGCAATGCATCTACAAATACCCACATCAGCATGGCGGCGGCGGCGGCAGTATTGGTAGTGGCAATGGCATTTGCTGATTTGGCATTACAACCCAATCCGGAGCCACCATTGAAACCAAACCATCCGAACCACAGCAAACCCGCACCGATAATGACATAAGGAATATTGGAATACTCGTGTGTGCGCTCACTGGCAGTACGTGGACCCATAAAAATAGCTCCTGCCAAGGCTGCCAAACCTGCACTCATGTGTACCACAGTACCGCCTGCAAAATCCAACACACCTTTCTTGAATAAAAAGCCATCGGGATGCCAGGTCATATGACAAAGCGGGGCATATATAAATATAAAAAACAAGACAATAAAAATCAAATAACTGGAAAATTTAACCCGCTGTGCAAAAGATCCGGTAATTAATGCAGGCGTGATGATTGCAAATTTGAGCTGAAACATGGCATACACGACAAATGGAATGGTGGATGAAAAGGTATCATTGGGTGTTAAACCTACTCCTTTGAACATGCCATAAGTAAAAGGGTTGCCGATAATACCACCTACATCTTCGCCAAAACATAAGCTAAAACCAAAAACCACCCACAGTACACTTACCAGACCCAGGGCAATAAAGCTCTGGAATACGGTAGAGATGATGTTTTTTCGATTTGCCAATCCGCCGTAGAAGAAACCCAGAGCCGGGGTCATAATCATCACCAGGGCAGTGGACACCATCATCCAGGCCGTGTCGCCTGTGTCAATTTTTCCCGCTGAGTTTCCGGTCAGAGTTTGTCCGGGATTAAAAAATCCTGCTGTAACCACAAGAAAGAGCAGAATAAAGGGAATAATGTAATTTTTTCTGACTGCCATAATTCAATAATTTTAGAAGTAATTAAACAATAACACTAAGTAAAAAATAAATTTTTGAATTATTTTGAACTAAAACCACAAATAACCATTAATTAACGAAAAATAAATCACATTTTATTTTTCATTAATACATAACTGTAAATCAAAAAACACTTACCTGTTGATTAACAACAAATTAGATTTTTCTAATAAAAAACGATACTGAAAATGATTTAGTAACCTAAGGTGTTCAGCATGGAGGAAGCTTGCTGGGCATCAGCAAAGACCTCGTAGGTTAGCTTGCCATTCTCATCTTTATCTACTATCAATTGTTTTGGTGCGGGTATCAAACAATGTTTTGTACCTCCATAGCCACTTAACGAATCCTGATAAGCTCCTGTATGAAAAAACCCGAGGTATTGTTTTTCATCGCTGATAATCTTAGGCATATACACCTGATTGATATCTACTTCAGAGTTGTAATAATCGCTCACATCACAACTAAGACCTCCTATAATGGCTCGCTGGTAAGGCATATTCCAGTTATTAATAGGCAATAAGATAAATCGCTGATTCATTCCCCATATATCGGGAACGGTAGTCATTAACGAACCGTTAATCATATACCAAAGCTCACTGTCGTTTTGTTTCTTTTGCCCGATAACTTCAAAAATGGTGCAACCACTCTCTCCTACCGTAAAATTGCCAAACTCTGTGAAAATATTCGGGTGTTCTATTTCGGCTTCATCGCAAAATGATTTAATTTTCTTTACGATTTCTTCTATCAAATAGGCATAATCATATTTTGAGCCTAAAGAATAGCGAATGGGCATACCGCCGCCAATATTGATATTGTTTATATCCGGCGCAACCTGCTTCAAATCTACGTACATATTTAGGCACTTGTTCAGTTCGCTCCAGTAGTAAGCAGAATCTTTTATACCCGAATCAATAAAGAAGTGCAGCATCTTTAAGTTGATATTGGGTCGAGGTTTTATTTTCTCTATATAAAATGGAATTACATCGCGTTGTCTTATGCCTAAACGTGAGGTATAAAACTGGTATTTGGGTTCTTCTTCTGCTGCTAAACGCATTCCTAAATTCAGTTCTCCTTCGAAATGCTGGAAGCCCTCAAACTCATCCATATTATCCAAAACAGGGATTACATTTTGAAAACCGTCACGAATTAGCCCCAGTATATTTTCGATATATTCTTTTGGTTTGAAACCATTACAAATTATACGAATTTTCTTATCTATTTTATTTTTGGCATAGAGCGAACGAATCAAATCGATGTCATAAGCAGATGATGTTTCAATTTGCGCATTGTTTTTCAGCACTTCGTTAAGCGTATGATAGAAGTGATTGCTTTTTGTACAATAGCAATAATAGTAATGTCCGTTATAGCCAACACTTTCAAAAGCTTCATGAAACCAGCGACGTGCCTTATTGATATTATCGCCAATTTTTGGCAAGTAGGTAATTTTTAAAGGCGTGCCATGTTCTTTAATGACTTTTTTCAAATTGATTTTGTGAAAACGCAACCAGTTATTTTCCAAATCAAAGCCATCTTGAGGAAAATAGTATGTTTGTTCAATAAGGTCAATATAACGGTCTCTCATTTCAAAATAATGTAAGTTGTTTTAAATTATGCAAACTGCAAAATTAAACATTAATTGGCTTTTTATGCTAACTATTTTATAGCATAAATTGCCGGAATTTATCTAATGGTGAAATAATTCCACATTGAATAAGAAGCAGTGAAATAGTAATATCTTTGCAGCATGAGTGCCATTAAAGACAAGATTATCCAAGAAGTCGTTCAGGCTTTTCCCTCCATATTTAATTCGGAAATAACGGAATCGCAGATTACGCTCAACGATACGCCCAAGGAATTTGTGGGTGATGTTACTTTGGTGGTTTTTCCTTTATTAAAATGGACGAAAAAAAAACCTGAAGAATCAGCGGAATTAATTGGACAGCATTTACAAAAGATGTTGCCGGAGATTGCTTCTTACAATATTATTAAAGGGTTTCTCAATCTCGAATTTAGTGATGCATTCTGGACACAAGCTGCAGATTATATTCAACCTAAATCAGCTAAAATACATACCGAAACGATACTGGTTGAATATTCTTCTCCCAACACCAACAAGCCTATACACTTAGGACATGTGCGAAACAATGTATTGGGCTATGCCTTAGCCGGAATTTATAAAGCTAATAATTACCCGGTTATCAAATGCAATTTGATTAACGACAGAGGTATTCATATTTGCAAAAGTATGCTTGCCTGGCAAAAATGGGGAAATGGAGAAACACCCGAATCAACCGGCATGAAAGGCGATCATTTAGTAGGAAAATATTATGTGGAGTTTGACAAAGCCAACAAGGTGCAAGTGGAAGAAATGCGCACGTTATTTTCAGCTAAAAAAGAGTTGACAGCAACTACTAAAAATCTAAAAAAAATAGATGACTTAATTGCAAAGTTAGACAGTGAATCGAATTCAGATAAGAAAAAAGAACTAGAGAAGGCATTAGATGAAGTATATAAAGTAAGTACTCCACTTTATACCGAAGCTCAGGATATGTTGCTCAAATGGGAAAATGGAGATGAACAAACCGTGGAATTATGGAAAATGATGAACGGCTGGGTGTACGACGGGTTTGCCATTACTTATAAAAACCTCGGTGTTGATTTTGATAAATTTTATTACGAATCCAATACCTATTTGTTAGGCAAGGATATTATTGAAGAAGGATTGGAAAAGGGTGTTTTTTATAAAAAAGAAGACGGCAGTGTATGGATAGATTTAACGGCAGATGGACTGGACAATAAGCTTGTTTTGCGAGCTGATGGCACATCGGTTTACATTACGCAGGATATGGGTACGGCTGATTTGAAGTATCAGGATTTTAAGATGAACACTTCTATCTATGTGGTAGGTAATGAACAAGACTATCATTTCAAAGTATTGAAATTGATTATGCAAAAACTGGGCAGACCTTATGCAAACGGTATTCATCATTTTTCTTACGGCATGGTGGATTTGCCGAGTGGCAAGATGAAATCGAGAGAGGGAACTGTGGTAGATGCGGATGATTTGATGCAGGATATGGTAGCACTTGCCGAACAAAAAACTAAAGAACACAGCAATCTGGAAGATTTCACCGAAGAAGAAAAACAACAACTCTACCGCACCATAGGCATGGGAGCATTGAAATTTTTCTTGTTGCGGGTAGATCCCAAAAAACGTATTTTGTTCAATCCCGAAGAAAGTATAGACATGTACGGCTATACAGGTCCGTTTATACAATACAGCTATGCCCGAACGAAGAGTATTTTGCGAAAAGCGGAAAGCATTGAAAACAGACTAGAACCAGTTGATTTTTCTGCCTATACATTACATCCATCGGAGAAAGACATCATTACCAAGCTCTACAATTACACGGATATTTTAGAAGAAAGTTGCACAGATATGAATCCGGCGGTATTGGTAGATTATGTGTATGAGCTTGCCAAGACATTCAATAAATTTTATAACGACTGCCCGATATTAAAAGCAGATACGGACACACAGCGAAACTTCCGTTTGCTGCTTGCGGAAAAAACAGCAACTATCATCAAGCACGGATTTAATTCCGTTGGCATAGACGTACCGGAGAGGATGTAAGTAAGTAGTGATTTGATTTAATCTGATTACGAATGATGTTTCATCCATTTTATTAACCAGCGTTCAGGATAGGCGTTTCAGTTAAAAAATAGTTGATTTTTGATATAGAACCACCTCCTTTAAATTCCTCCACCTTGTTTAAGAGGAGGATAAAATGAGCAATCAACTTTTTTTCACAGCTTAATTTTCATAACCCAAACTCAGGTAAATAGAGACTACAGAAGAGAGGTTGTGTGATGGATATGGATGATGGCAGTTGTTTTACTTTGGTAGTTGAATAATTTTTCCGTCTTTGACTATATAACGCCATTCATTTGTTTGCGCAATATTTCCATCTACATACCACTCCGTCTTTACAACTAGTCCATTTTCGTTGTAGTATGTCCATAATCCTTTCGCAATACCATTGTTATAATTTGCGAGCAATTACAAAACCTGAGTAAACAAATGCATTACATCTATAGCAACTGTATGTTTCCAGAGATTTCTATTCACATAAATATTCAAATTTAATAAATACTCCTCTGTCATTATCTCCAACTGAAGTCAACTTTCCATTGTCAAAACTATATGTAAATATTCTAGTAAAAGTATCTATTAAAGTATTTGTATCATCATAATATTTTTCTACCATTTCTGAAACAAGCAAATCCGTATTTGTAAATTCTGCAATAAAGATGGGATGATCATTCAACACCAGTGTTGGTTGTCTTAGTATATTATATATGTTATTTGATGTTGTTGTGTATGAGAAAGTGTATTCTTCCTTACTCTGAAATGCTCCATCAAAGTAATCTAATGTTGTTTCTTTTGAAATTCTATTATCTATGTACTCATAATTATGAACACTAACTTCTGCATATAAATCCACAATAGAGTCTCTGTAAGATACAATCTGATTGGATGTATTGTAGCTAAAACTTTCTTTTTTCTCAAAACTTCGGATACCAGAACTACTCACACTATACCAAAAATGTATTGTCAATCTCTTTGATGCATCATAATAAAATGTGTCAACATCAGTAAGTTTATTCGTTGAATTATCATACGTGTAGCGATGTGTAAGAAGACTATCGCTATTATAAAATAATGTTTCTCTATCTAAGGAAGAACCGCTAATTTGATTAAACGTTGAGACTAAAGAGCCATTGTAAGTAAGGTTATACTTGTTAGTACCATCATAAGTAATACTTGATATTTTGCAATTGGATGTATTAGTAGGAGTGTCTTCATTTTTCTTACAAGATAAAATTCCCATTGCTACTATTGCAATTGTAATAATTAGGTTAGGTTTCATTTTTAATTTTTTTTTGATGTCTACTCTAAAACGTTTTCGACTTCCCGTATAATTTCTTTAATTTTTTCAACTTACTCAAATCACCAACCTGTGAAAAAAACCGAGTTAGTGTAATTTCATTTTATAAAGGTACTTATTCGTCTGATAAAAGGCAATAGGTGATGTATATTTTTTTGAGTAAAGTAATATAGCAGCAAGTTTATTTTTTTACTTCATCTTAAACCATAAACAATGTGATGGATTTGCAATTTAGAAATAACAGGTACTAAAAAAAAATGTGGTTGTGCATTGGCTACCGATGTTCTCTTTATTTTTTATTGGGGTTGTTGTTGTGTTACACAATGAACCATCCCGCCATTTTCGTATAAGTTTCGTACGTCAATTCCTACTACCGTTTTTGTCGGATACAGTGTTTGAATAATTCCATTTGCAACAGCATCATTGGGGTCATTGTAGTTTGGCACTAAAACTTTATTGTTGGCAATGTAATAGTTTACGTATGAACCTTTATAGCCCAAATTTGTTCCGTTTGTTGTAATTACATTGTTTTGAGTTAAAGGCACTTTTAAAAAGGTATATGCTATGCCATTGTTATTTTTAGCCGACATTAATTTGTTAATATCACTTTGTTTTACATCATAATTTAATAAGTCGTTTTGTTCCATAGTAACTATTGTTGTTGCATTTCCAAACCTAGCAAATCCGTCAATATGTTGATCCGTT
>CAZPBT010000173.1:0-7022 GCA_964584555.1 uncultured Chitinophagales bacterium | reverse complement strand
ACTCTATTATGGGCGACCTTAACTTAGATTCTATCGGCAGTGAACTATTAAAAGATACGGCCAGTATCAATAAAATGAAAGATGCTGCAGAAAAGATATTTAAGCTGAAAGATCTTTTGCGTTAATTCAGTGATTAACAAGAAATAAATTTTTGATTTCGTATTTATATACGCTGCATTTTAACATACTATATTCAAAAAAAGACAAAAAATTATTTTGCAATATTCAAAATATATTGTTATATTTACATTTAATTAAATTCCCTTTTATGAAAAATTCAAAATTCAAAAAATTTTATTAGCAGCCATGTTGCTTAATGTTTTTATAATGTTGTTTGCTTGTAAAAAAGTAGAAGATAAAATAAGAACAGATACATCAAATACGGCAAGCTTAAACAAAAAAGACAAAAGCTCCTCTGATAGAGTTGGCTCACCAATTGATTCGCTCGAATATTATTTCAATCTTATTTCACCAACTGGCGCAGTAAAAGATTTTATAAAACAAGGGGGTGTATTGCCGATTACCAAATATGTTAAGGATTATAGGGATTTACTCTATCAAAAAAACATCGGAAATGGTTCATTTCCGTATGTTTGTTCAAACGGAATTGTTGTATTAGGCTATCCGGGTGCAGTTTGCACGGGTGGAGGTACAGGCTCTAAGTTAAACCTAAACAGTAGTTCCGGTTTAGACTGTCCAACCTATATTTTAGATCCTTATGGTAATAAAATATACGCATTTTCTATGTATGACGATAAAGACAGCAGACAATTTTATTATGTGTATTTGCCGGATAATTTTAATGCCAATTCACCGATAGTAGTGCTTATACACGGCGGAGCTTGGTTTTCGGGACCGAATCCGGATTATACAAATGGTTGGCAATTACCTTTTTCTTTTACTCCATCTCAAACAAACTTTGTAAAAGACTTATTGTCCGACAGCTTTGTAGTAGTAGTACCACTCTACAGGCTATCACGATATGGAAATACAGAACCTGAAATTACCAGCAACCCTGTAATTTGTCAAGACCAATTAAATGATATCGATTCAACTATCGTAAATGTGAGAAGAAATTTCCCAAGCTGTTTAGGCATTAATGCCAATAGCATACAGGTATTAGGAGAAAGTGCAGGCGGACATTTGGCACTGATGTGGGCTTATACAAAGTCGACAACTCCGATAAGTTATATAAAATCTGTTATTTCATGCTATGCACCTACTAATTTGCAACAGTATGGTAATTATTTGAAAAGCAAAGCCTCTGGAATTTATTCTTGTGGAAATGTATTCAATCATTTTCCATTCTATTATCCTGTAGTAATAAATGATATAAATAATACTTACTCAAGTATCAGTCCTTTAACCTGTGCCATAAATCCTGTACAAGCTGCTTTATACCCAGGTGTAATTTTTAGAATAGTAGACTCATACAATATGATTCAAAGTGCAGTTGCAACAGTAATTACAACACCACTTAGCAGTACACTATTAAGTAATTATAGCCCTAAGAATGTACTGGTTTCAAGTAGAATAATACCCACCTATATTATGCATGGAGACGCAGGTAGTGATAAATTAGTGCCTTATAACCAAGCTACAGACGGAATGAGTACTAAACTTTCTAGTACAGGAGGAATAATTGCCACATTAACTAATAATAATCTTATTACATATACCTATTCTTCGGAGCCTAATAAACATTTAATTCAACTCTTCCCCGGGGCAAACCATACATGGGGTGGCACCACATCAGTCACGAAAGATAATATCAGAGCAAATATTGTACAATGGTTAAACGGACATAAATAGTGAGCCATGAGAAGTATATTAATAATTATACCCTTGGTGCTTTTATATGGTTGTTGTACTAAACACACACCTGCGCCAAATAATATCATGGCAGGAAAAATAAAATCAATTATCTTTTTCGATTCTACGCAGACAGATTCGTTTATACTACATTATGATACTATTTCAGGCAAACTATTGAAAGTAACAAAGAACAATCTTGACAAATTTTCTTTTAGTAAGTCTGAACCATATACTATAAAAATGCAAGCATATTTAATAAATACAGGCAATAGCACATTGGTCTTACACTTAAACAATAACTATAAGATGCAGTCAATTAATGAATTAGATACAGTAACAAATCTTGAAACGAATAAATATTATATTAAATATGATAATCAGGAGAATTTAGACACCTTTTACGAACCGAGTAAGGAATTTTTCATAACTAACTTTTATAATATAAAAAACTATTTTTTTAGTTATGAAAATGGTAACTATACACAAATGAAAAAATCTTTTTTCTTTCAAAATTTAGCGGGTAACTCATACAATGATACGTTAGAATATGTATTTACATTTTCGCAGATAGAAAACAAAGGTTTTATCCCCATGCAAGAATTTAGTGCATACACACCTTTCTATGCGCCAGTATCTACAATTAACTTATATTCTCTTTTTGACAATTCTCTTTTTTATAAAAACAAAAACTTAATAAGTACCGCTCAAATTATCAACGGAAACGATACTACTACATATAATTACGATTATGTGATTGATATGAAATGTGTTAGATATATGTATGTTAACAGCAAGAAGACATTTGAATTTAATTATTTCTAAATAGATGTTATGTTTAATACGGTTAAACGGTCATAAATAATAAGCGATGAGAAATGTACTAATATTATTTTGTCTCTTTTGTATATGTAGTTGTTGTAAAACAGATGCACCGTCTTCTGGTCTGAAATGCAAATTAAAAACTTTAACAATTATTGACAACTATACCAATTCTCAAAGGCTGCTAACTTGTCTTTATGACAGTACAGGTGAATTTTACGCATTAACGGGCGATAGCCTAAGTTTTACTTTTATTTTAACAAGTCCAAACTACGCATTTTTAGATATTGATGTCTTAGCTACAGACCCTATTTTTAATAATAAGCAAAAGTTGAAATTTAATATCTCTCCTATAAAACAAGTGGAGAATATAAATTTAATTGACTCTATACTACAAACGGAAACCGTATTATCAAGTATTTTCTACAATAACCAGCATACCATTGATTCAGTTAAATACGCAGGTAATCGTTATTTTGTTCACGATATTGTGAATGCTAATTATATTTCAGACGGACAAAACTCTGTCCAACATAATATTTCATGGAACATGTATACAATTTTAGGAGGTGATAGACATTATATTGATACTGTTACCTACTTATACACTAATTACGTTAATAATAATTATATACCTCAGCAGATTCCTCTGTTAGAAACCGGATATACTTTGTCGGGTAATATACAAAGTGATTTGCATTTTTATTTGGCTCAGCTGAAAGGATATACTCTGTTTAAAAATAATAAGAATCTGATTAAAAGTATAAAATCGACAATCTACGGGTATATCACAAACTATGAATATTCCTTAAATTCAATGAATCAAGTAACAGAAATGCGTGTTTCAAAACCAGATGGAATAGGAGTAGCCTTGACTTATAGAATGACTTACTATTAAATGAATCATTTATGAAAATTATTACTTTGTATAAAAAAATATAATTATTAACAACCATCTTGTATAATTTGGTACGTGCAGATGCAAGAAAATGGTTAAACTGGCATAAATAACCTGTAATGAAATACTATATTATATTGATTACAACTTGTCTTTGTCTCTCAATAAGTTGTAAGAAGGAGTGTAACAATACACAGAACCCACATTATGGAAAAATAAAGTCAATTCTTATAAAAAGTGTCATGTTACCAGATACATTCTTTAATGTTTTACTTAAATACTATTATACTACCGATTTAAACAGATTAGATTCAATAAGTATAATAACAAGCAGGCAAGATATGCTTATTGGAATAAAAAAAGACACAGCTTCATATGTATTAAGATATTATACTAATAATATTTTAATTTATGAGAATAAATTAAACTATTCTCTTCCACATCGTATCTATAAATCTCAATCCAACAATGGTATCTTAAATAGAATCTATGAATTAGATACATTAACCAATGCAGAATATCCATATTTATCTTGCGTATTTAACACAAAACTAGATACGATATACGAGCCAGCTGTTTATCCTACGGCATTGAACAGGTACTGTTATGATTACGTGCTTGAAGATGGTAATTATACCCAATTTAAGTTTGATTATGATGTAGCGACTTTCTTAGGTGGTTTGTATCATGTTGCAGATACTGCATTTATAACGTATACTTCATTGCCTTTTAACAAATATGCCCCTATGCAAAACATGTACAGTTCCAGCACTTTATTTAATTTAGGTGCACCCGGCGAAGTTATTTATGATTTTAATTATATATTAGGTTTTGAAGATTACTACTTATACCCGCATAATCAAAATTTGATCCAAAGTATCCGTACGGTGCACGACAGCACTACCATTGTATATTTTAACTACGAGTTTAATAGCCAAAATCAATTGTCAAAAGTGAAGATTAATTTTAGAGAACCGAATGCGGAATTCCTTGAGTACAATTATGAATATTATTAGTTCTTTTTAGAATCAAACTTTAGCCTTTATTAACGCTTTTTTGTGGATAATCTGCCGGTATTTTATCCCTTTTTAAGGCTAAAATTTCGTATCTTCGTTCACCTTTTTAAACTCGGGTAGTTATCCCGTTATTGGGCGATTTATTTATCCTGCCAATAACTTAGTGCTACTCACTATACACTACAAAAATGAGCGAAGAAATAATAGAAAAACAACAAAAGGCACAGCACTATGGTGCCGATAATATTACGGTACTGGAAGGGCTGGAAGCCGTGCGCAAACGCCCTGCGATGTATATCGGCGATATTAACGTGCGAGGTTTGCACCACTTGGTGTACGAAGTAGTTGATAACTCCATAGATGAGGCACTTGCCGGCTATTGTTCTAATATTTTTGTAACCATACACGAGGATAATTCTATATCTGTAGAAGACGACGGCAGGGGTATTCCTGTGGATATGCACCCTAAAGAAGGCAGAAGTGCCTTAGAGGTGGTACTTACGGTATTGCATGCGGGCGGTAAGTTCGATAAAGACTCGTACAAAGTATCCGGTGGTTTGCACGGCGTGGGGGTTTCGTGCGTAAATGCGCTTTCATCGCACCTGACGGCAACCGTAAACCGCGATGGTAAGGTTTATCAGCAGGAGTTTAAAATTGGTGCGCCCTTATATTCCGTTAAAGAAGTAGGCACTACGGATAAACGCGGTACCATTATCCATTTCAAACCGGATACGACGATTTTTACCGTTTCTGAATACAACTATGACACCCTGGCGGCACGTATGCGTGAGCTGGCATTCCTCAACAGAGGCATCCATATCACCATTACCGATATGCGCAATAAAGATGAAAACGGAACACCATTTGCCGAGCATTTTTATTCCGAAGGCGGGCTTAGAGAGTTTGTTTCTTATTTGGATAAAAATCGTCAGGCACTGATTCCGGAAGTAATTTACATGGAAGGAACCAGAGAAAACGTAGTGGTGGAATGTGCCTTCCAATACAACGATTCATTTATCGAAAACATCCATTCATACGTCAATAATATCAATACCATTGAAGGCGGTACGCATGTTGTAGGATTCAGAAGAGCTTTAACGCGTGTATTCAAAAACTGGGGTACTAAAAACGATTTATTTAAAAACCTGAAAGTAGAAATATCAGGCGAGGATTTTCGTGAGGGCATTACCTGCGTGGTGTCGGTAAAAGTTCCAGAACCGTTATTTGAAGGACAAACCAAAACCAAATTGGGCAACTCGGAAGTGGACGGCATTGTAGCGGGCATCGTAGGCGAGATGCTGGAATATTATCTGGAAGAACATCCGAAGGAAGCAAAAACCATTATCAATAAAGTGGTGTTGGCGGCTACAGCCCGACATGCAGCCCGCAAGGCTCGTGAGCTGGTACAGCGCAAAAGTGGCTTAGGCGGCTCGGGCTTGCCCGGCAAGCTTTCGGATTGCTCTGATAAAGATGCTTCGGCTTGCGAAATTTTTCTGGTAGAGGGCGACTCGGCGGGTGGAACGGCTAAACAAGGTCGAAACCGTGCTTTTCAGGCGATATTGCCTTTGCGCGGTAAGATTTTGAACGTGGAGAAAGCCATGGAACACAAAATTTACGAAAACGAGGAAATCAAAAATATGTTTCAGGCTTTGGGTGTGAGCAAAGGTGTGGAAGGCGATGAGAAAGCCCTGAACTTAACCAAATTGCGCTATCACAAAATCATCATCATGTGTGATGCCGATGTTGACGGCAGCCATATCACTACATTGATTTTAACCTTTTTCTTCCGCCACATGAAAGAGCTGGTAGAGCAAGGACATATTTATATTGCTTCGCCACCTTTATATTTGGTAAAAAAGGGCAATAAACAAAAATATGCGTGGAATGAAGAGTCGCGCAAGGCGGCCATGAAAGAAATAGGCGGTGAGGGCAAAGAAGACAGTGTGCACGTGCAGCGCTATAAAGGTTTGGGAGAGATGAATGCCGAGCAATTATGGGAAACCACTATGAATCCGGAAACGCGAACATTGAAACAAGTAACCATAGAAAGTGCGGCAGATGCCGATTATATTTTCAGTATGCTGATGGGCGACGAAGTGCCTCCGCGCCGTGAGTTTATAGAAACCCACGCGAAGTATGCGAGGATAGATGTGTAGCCTTTATTAATAAAAAGCTTTTAAATTTAAGAAGAAACACACAAATTCTTTCTTGGTATAATTGTCAAATGTAAGATTACTTCTTGCGTCTATAATTTTATATGTATAACTATTTACGTTGATTTGGAATCACAATAAATGTATTCTTAATAACCATAAGCTTCCAAGCTAATATCCAAAGCTATTTCAGTTTATTTTACAAAATTTATGTCCATAATTCCCAATTATGACAATCTGCCAAATATTTACTAGATAGTTCTGATTATTTTGTTAATTAAATGAAGAATGATTGTAGAATGCTTAATTTTAAACATGAAA
>CAZPBT010000172.1:0-7055 GCA_964584555.1 uncultured Chitinophagales bacterium | reverse complement strand
ATGGTACGAGCTATCCGGTCTGTATCCAGAGCAGCCTTACCCAGCAACTCACTCAATCTCCCTCTTGCCACCTTTCTGTTTAACTCCATCTGGAATAATCGATCCTGGGCATGCACAAAACCCTGGGCAAACAACAAGTCATTTATATTCTGAGCATAGATATGGGCAACACCCCATTCATCCCGGATGATTTCCACTTCCTCTTTCAATCCCTTCACGTATGTCTGTCCATCTATCTTGGGCAGCCGTGACCTGCTCATTTCTCTGATAATGGGTTTCAATAAGACTCCACCTATGTTATTCAATACTGACATGCCTTGTAATTTGTTAATTAAAGATAAGCAATTAAAAAAATATTCATGTATGCTCTAAAAAAATACGGGCATAAAAGGTGATATTATAAAATCTTATGTATATTTGAAACGCTCTTTTAAACAAAAGCCCTTACCATAAAACTAAAATATCCGTTACGTATGAAAACAAATGTAAAATTATTGGCGCAGATATGCGAAGTGGCAGGTGCACCGGGCTACGAACAACGTGTCCGCGAATTGGTACTAAAGAACCTCAAAGGTGTTGCAGATAAGATAGAACAGGATAACATCGGTAATATCTACGCCATCAAAAAAGGAAAAGACAGCAGTAAACGCGTGATGATTGCCGCACACATGGATGAGATAGGTTTTATCGTCAAACATATTGACGAAAATGGCTTTTTACGCTTCCACACTTTAGGTGGCTTTGACCCTAAAACCTTAACTGCACAGCGCGTAATCGTTCATGGAAAGAAAGACCTCGTGGGTGTGATGGGCAGCAAACCTATCCACATCATGACGGCTGAGGAAAAAACCAAGCATGTGCAAACCAGCGATTTCTTTATAGACCTGGGTTTACCTTACAAGGAAGTTGTTAAATATGTTTCCGTTGGCAACGTGATTACGCGCGACCGCCAGCTGATAGAGATGGGTGAATGTGTGAACTGCAAATCCATTGACAATCGCGTTTCTGTTTATATTCTGATAGAGACTTTGAAGTTACTGAAAGACTGTCCGTATGATGTATATGGTGTCTTTTCCGTACAGGAAGAGGTGGGCATACGCGGCGCCAATGTGGCAGCGCATAATATCAATCCTTCGTTTGGCTTTGGCCTGGATACCACCATCGCCTACGACCTGCCGGATTCCAAACCGGAAGAGCAGGTGACTAAATTAGGGCATGGTGTTGCCATTAAGATTATGGATGCATCTACCATTTGCGACTACCGTATGATACAATATCAGAAAGAAATTGCAGCAAAATTCAAGATCAAATGGCAACCGGAAGTACTGCCGATGGGCGGTACCGATACGGCAGGCATCCAGCGCAATGGAAAAACCGGCGCCATAGCCGGCGCCATCTCCATCCCTACCCGCCATCTGCATCAGGTGATTGAAATGGCGCACAAGTCAGATATAGAAGGAGCGGTTTTATTGCTGAAACACTGCGTGGAAAACCTGCACAAATACGACTGGAGCCTGAAATAATGATTGACTGATTACAAAACAAACGGCAACACCGCCTTCCTGTCTTTTGGATAGTCAGGGAATGTTTGTATATACCATTTGTGATGGTGCAGTGCTCTCGGCAGTAGATTGGAAGCCGTCCAGATGAAGAAAGACAGGGACGATAAATTCCAGCACATCAGAAGATATCCGAACCATTCCAGTATTTCTCCGAAATGGTTGGGGCAGGAAATGTAGCGGAATAAAAATCCCTGCGGAATTTTATATCCTGTTTCACCGGGTTTCCTTAATTTAATCAGCATATCATCCGATTTATAATTGATATAAAAGCCTGTAATAAAGAGGATAAATCCTGCAATAAAATTCCAGTGTAGAAAATAATCCGCCGGATAATCTGCCAGCGCGCTCAGGTAATAGCCGTTAATGCTCGCATTGACTGAATTAAACAACATAGCCGACAGTGCAATCATCAGCGGCATCTGCTTCCCATCTGTGCGGGTTCGTAGCGGGAAAATAAAGCTTCTATGAATATAATGCGCCACATAGAGTGTGGCAAAAATCATAGCATAGTTATCCTGTTTAAAAAAATAAAAATATACTGTAAGAAAAACCACCGGGGCCCAACCCTCCATTAATATCCATCCCAGCTTATTGGGCAACATTGGCCCCCAGCTGGTCTTTGTATGTCTGCCGTACGGTGCAGACACAAATAATTGTATCGGAAAAAGGATAATTGCAATCGCTATCCAGATGTAGATAAGATGTGTTAAAGTAAGTTGTTCAAACATACACCAAAAGTAAGTAACGGTATTATAGTTTTTGTAATTGTAAAAGGTGATTTTTTTACACGCTTCGACGTCAGGTACCTCGAAGAGGCATCAATCATTCAATACTACTTCAATAGATAATTTCAACCAGTTGCCTTCCCAGTTTTTTTCTTTTATAACGGCATGAAACTTCTTGCCGGCATCTAACAAACGTGCCACTGTTTCGTTTTTTATTTTAGGAATAAATCCTATCTTATGATCTTTAAAGTAAATGGCAATGGCAAACTCATCATATTCATTGCTGGGTTCACGCTGTAAATCCAATTTGTCACTTACTTTTAATTCTTCATCTATATTCTTAACATTATAAAATGAGGTTCCCGCCACCAAACAATCCAGTACGGTAATGTCTTTTGAAAATACATCAATATTAATGGAGCCGCTTTGCATGGCCTGCATCAATCCTGTATTCAATTTTATTAATGACTGTTCTTCGCTCATGACAATAAATTTTGAATCTCTGACAATAATTCCCGTTCATACGTTTCCAGCTTTACCAATTCCGTTTCTGTATCTTTCACCTGTTCCATTATCCACCCCTCATCTTTTAATTCATTTTCCAGCGTAAACGGAAACTGTATTTTAATTTCCCTGATTTGCTCATGCAACACTTTAACACCTGCTTTTATGGTTTGTTGTTGCAATAAAATATCACTTTCTGAAACATCTTCTATTTTTTGCTGTATGTTTTTTATTTCCTCATTATATACAATCTGTAACGCTTTTAGTTTTTCTACATCTCCGCGTTCATATGCATCTTTCACCAAATGCCATATTTGTGTTTGCTCATACGTTAAATCAGGATGCACATCCGGATGCAAATCTTTAGCCAGCTGCCTGAATATCTTTCTCAATTCTGCACTACGCTCCGGTGTACCTAAATTACGTAACATATTTTTCGACAATTCAATTTGTACCGATTGCTCCATCACCTGCTCATACGCCAACGCTAATTTTTCAGCAATGGTTAATTCTATGGCATCCATATCAATGGGCATATTCTGCGCTTTTGCAGAACGTATCATTTCAATTTTCAACTTGTGACCTTTAATACGAATCTGCGCTTCAAGCACCTTTAATTTATACTGCCCAATTCGGGTGGCATAAATGGCTTCCAGTTGCGGCTTACCCCAGTTTTCCAATACATCCAAATCATTCAGCAGTTTAATGTATTCTTCCTGAAGTAGTTTTAATTCGTTGATTAGATCTTCTTTTGTAGGTGATTCCATTCGCATCAGTTTTCGATTATTTCCATTAATTCTATGGTTTGTATTTCTATATTACTGAAAAATCGTTCAACAATTTCTTTTATCTGAATGGCGGTTTTTGTTTCGCTGTGTACCACACCATCTATATACGATACATCTGAGCCTCCACCAAATAAAACCTCATTTGATTCTATATATTCTAAAAACGAATCTAAAAATATATCAAATTCATCTTCTGTTGCAAACGGTGTTTTAAACTGTACGTCTATTTTTAATTGAGCAATCATGATTTTTTATATAAAAATACTAAATTTGGGCCAACATGCTTCACCCGCTTCCCGAAGAACAGCGCGCTTAGGTGGAGCATTTTGCTTTTTATATCTTATGAGATTCCCGCTTTCACGAGAATGACACCTACTCAAAATACTTACAATCATTTATCAGAAAATCGCTCATGGCTACTTTTACCTCTTTGGTGAGTTTTGTAACTACGTCAAAATGTTGCAGCATATCGGTCAGCGTTTCCTGACCGGCATATTTTTTAAGCTGTATCAACCCGCTGTCTTTCGTTAAAAAATCTGCATAACTGAAAAATTTGAAATACGGCTCATTCTGCAAGCCTGCATGTTGTATAAACTGACCTTTGGTGTAATTTTTATTCCACATAGTATACAGTTGTGTAACTGCACCTATTAATTGCAATGCCAGTTTCCCCTGAGCATCTTGCTCTAACAATTTCTTATTTTCTTCGATGTAAGGCAATAAGGTGGTACGCCAGAAGCCATTGGCATTGTTAGTACTCAAGGGATTGTCCACAAATATTTCAGGTGCTCCAACAACCGGATTATCTTTTTCAAATTTAGTAACTACACAACGGTTTTCTGCCAGCACAAAGGCAAAACACAACGCATACCAAATGGCTTCTTTTTGGGCTGGCAGTTGCGGTGCCCAGATATCGTACTGGTTTGCCCAGGTAGGATAATTATTATTGAGCGCTTTGGTAATACCAAACCAACTACAGGTAGCTTTCGCACTTTCGATATCGTATGCACAGTATCCATATTTATCCGGTGCACCATTATGGATTTTTGTTAGATTTATATCAATAAATGTTGGTCTTAACTGAAACCAAACTCTATCCGGTTTAATAGAAAGACGGTTTGAGGGTTCTTGCCTTAATCTAACTGGAGTTATGTCATCCATAAAGCCAACAAAAACTCCATCAACAAAACCGTATGGGGATTTTATGCTCTTGTGTCTTATATCTTTTAAAGGAAATCCACTTATTATTTCTTTACCCTCTTCTTCTTTATTTTTATTACGATAAAAATTCATTCTTGGTTGCCTTACCATTTCTCCTCTTCTATCAATCAACGGCAAATTCTCTCTGATATCTTTTTTATTAAAATTGAGTGGAATGATTTTAGCAGTCTTTACTATATCGCTCAATGCAGTTTCTATATACGCATCATCGGCAAACCAGTTTATGGCCAGGTGTTGTTTTTGCACATCTGTAAGGTCGAGTACTTGTATGTTGTTGGTGCTGCCATTGCCTTTCTTCATGTCATTCCCTTGTAAAAGGGAATCTCCTGATGTGAGATTCCCGCCTTCGCGGGAATGACTCTGGTCTCTAAATTGCCAGATGGTAAACGCCAGTGGCCATTTTCCGCTGAGTTTAAAAAACTGATTGCTGGTAATAATAAAACCGCTGTGGTATTCAAAATAATTATCCCATTCCTTTCTGAAATGCACATAGGTGGGTCGTGGTATCAGCCAACTGGTGGGTGTAAAGACCATTACGATTGGTGCGACACCATATTTTTCGTGCTGGTATTTTGATAAATTTAAAATCTGCCCTAAAAAAGCCAGATAACGTTCACTTTTCGCATCATTTCCAGTAAGTGCTAAAATATCGGGATGAATAGTATAATTAGAATCCGCCGCTTCTCGTACCGTTTCATTTTCATCTGTGTTTTTATACGGCGGATTTAATAAAAACGCCAGTGGTTTATCTAAGGAAACATGTTTGGTTTGTGTCTCCTGTTCCAAACGGGTGAAATACTCTTTAGCACTACAGTCTAAAAAATTCAATCCCAGATTATCCGCCGTTCTTGGAATGATGGTATAACACCCGCTTTCGTAATGAAACGGGTCGGCTTGCATACGCTTTTCAATCGTTTTGAGCAAATCGGGCTGCAATTCCGAAACTATTTTGTGTTTCAGTTTTCCGCGCCAGCTGCAAACCAGGTTACCTGAACCTGCTGCCGGATCAAAAACCACAAACTCTTCGTTGATATTTGCCGGAAAATGATGCTTTGCGTACCACAAGGCAAATTTGGATAAACTGTTATCTGTAAAAAATATGCCGTGCTGTTTTACATATTCGGCGTCAATGGTGGCCATCACTTCATCAAAACGCGAGAAATAATAATCCACCGTTAGGCCACTGCCTTCATTTTTGAAGATGTATTTGCTTTCCGCAAACTTCTTAAAATCATTATAATATCTTGGTTCTATCAAGATGGGTTCACTGAATTTATTACCATTGTAACCAATCAACCGCACTTCATTATTTGCATCATTGATAGATAATTTAGAAGTGATGTCCCAAAAATAAATCATGGTATAAAACGTATGAACGGCGTCAATTGGCTTTTCAAAGTATTGCTGCATACTTTGTATGGTATTGATAAAATTATGCGGGTTGATTTGTGTGCGTGATGAATCCAGATTTTTGAGGATTTGCAGGATTTCAAAAACCTCAAAAGTGATTCCCCGAAAATCCGTAAATAAATTCCCATGTAATTTTTTCGGGTCGAGCCAGTATTGCGATGCTGCAACAATTTCAGCCTGTAGTCCTTTTTGAGATTTTCTTGCTAAATCAGCACCGATCGCACTTGGTGCTTTTGACAAATCAGCCGTTTGAATAAAGGTGGTGACAGTGTCAGGTAGTTTGTCTAATTTCCAGATACCAACAAATTCGTGTGCAATTACTAAAATGGTGTTATAGGATAAACCATGTTTGCGGTTATACATCAACGCCTGATAAAAGCCTTTAAGCCAGTCAGCATAATTCGATTTAGCTTCAATAATCAACTGTCCTTCCACATAACCATCTGCACCGTAGGTGGCACTTTCTGTTAGAAATTTGTCTTTAAATAATTTTCTGAATAAGGGGAACAACAAAGGACGCTTTGCATCTTCATTATCAGAAGACTGAATATACTTTTTCAGTAGTTCGAGTTCGTCAGAAAATTGTTGTTTTGCCATTATTTGGATTGACTTGTAAAATAAGTAAAAAAGGAAATATATTTTTTGAAGAATTAAAATAAAAAAAGCCGCAACATTGCTGCTGCGGCTTTAGTATGGGTTGGCGACGACCTACTCTCCCATCCGCCAGCCGGCGGATAGTACCATTGGCGCTGTAGGGCTTAACTTCTCTGATGCTCTAAGCATATGGATATTTTTTTGGGTAAATTGAAGAGAATAAAAAAAGCCGTCTCGTTTTAAACGAGACG
>CAZPBT010000171.1:0-7064 GCA_964584555.1 uncultured Chitinophagales bacterium | reverse complement strand
TAATGCCTTAATGGTAAATAATTCGTTAAAAAACAAAGCATAGTGGCGGCACCTTTTTTAGATAGTTTAATAGTTGGGTAGTTTGATAGTTTATTAATGATATAATTAGTTCTTTGATTATGAGTAATCCACGTAGTGGCATTTTCCGCATAAAATAGTCTTAATTTCCTTAATGCCTTAATGGTAAATAATTCGTTAAAAAACAAAGCATAGTGGCGGCACCTTCATTGGTGGATTAGTTAATTGGTTTAATAGTTAATTAGTTTGACAGTTTGTTATGTATTCAAGAATTTCTTAGTTTTTAGAAAGCCACGTAGTGGCGATACCTTTCATTGGTGTATTGGTGATTGGTGGATTAGTAAAATAGTTTGTCAGTTTAGTAGTGATACAAGCTCTGGGTTTTCTTTTTATCTTGTTTGCTTATTATCTTTTACAATATCTAAAAACATGTATCATACGCTTAAAGAATTTACGGACGAGTACAAAATGGAAAGTCAGTCCACCCTAAAACTGTTGAACGTGCTAACGACCGAAAGATTATACAAAACCGTTGACGGAAAGGTGCGTTCTATCGGCAGGCTTACTTATCATATTGCGCATACTGTTTCGGAGATGATGAGTAAAACAGGCTTAAACATTCCGTTTGAGATAAAGAACCCTGCGGAAGTCACAAGCGTAACGGCAAAAGAAATAGCTGAAGCCTATACTAATGCCGTTGATATCTTATTAACAGAAATGGAAGCCAAGTGGACAGATACCTCTTTGCAAGACTCCAATAATTTGTACGGTATGGAATGGTCTAATGCGCTTACCCTTTCCATTCTGTTAAAGCACGAAATACACCACCGCGGGCAGCTTACCGTTTTGATGCGATTAGCCGGATTAGTCGTTCCTGGAGTATATGGACCAAGTGCCGAAGAGTGGGAGCAGTATGGCATGAAAATGGAAGAGTAAAGAGTAATTTATTCTGACCAAAAAGCTTTCTGTTTTAAATAAAAAAAGTTTTCTATGATGTACAACTTTTATACGAATAAACAGATTAAAAAGATTGTTTGCTATGATCTTCATATAAAGAAGATTTCTAAAAACTCGCGTACCTGTAATGAATATTTTTCAAGATTTAAGACTATTAGAAACCAAATTCTAAAGATTTCTGTTTATGTTTTAAGCTCATTATTTTTTTGCAGTTGTTTACATTCTAAGAGAGCAAGTTATGAAGAATTAGAACATAATTTAATCTCAAATTTTGAAGACAATAAAAGCATTTTTGATTCTATAAGAAACATTGGACAACATTTAGATAGTATTCAATACATTAGTTTAAATAATGAAAATGTTGAATTTTGGATACTTGATACAACTTCAACCATTCAAACAATACAGAGTAATATCAACAAAAAATACAGCATCCTAAAAATTTTAATGATAGACAGTATAAATGAAATAGAATTTTCAGATTTATGTAAATATTTGAAAATAGTGGATTGTAATTCTTTACAGACTGTGCCTAATTCTGAAAATATAAATAAGAAAAATATTCATCCAATAGAATTAGCTTATAAAGAATGGAATGGCATATTAGTTTGTTATAAAATTTTTCCTAGGGATTTATATGAACACGAAAATAAATGGTTTAAAAAATATTTAGTAGATAAAAAACAAGGAGGAATTTTAAATAAATACACAATCTGGTATTTAAAAATAGATTAAAATTGCTTCTAGTCATTTCGAATGTTTTCTTACAAACCAAAAAAATTGTTTGATAAAATTATTCAATACATTATTCATATTTGGTGTAGAATTACTTTAAAACATGATTATCTTAGTGACTATATTTTATGACCTATTTATATTAATATACAGAATTTAAGTAATTAAACCTTTCATTGAAATTAAAGATAGCTATATATACACAGCAAATGAATCATAGATTTTTCATTTTATTATTATCATTTAGTTTGTTAAATTGTAATAGCTACACTAACAAAGATAGTAATGAAAACAGCAAACCAAATCTATCACTTATATCAATTAAGAATATAAATAGCACAGAAGTATATTATCAATTTTACGAAAAATATGGATTTACTGATGTATGTGAACATTATAGAACACTATTTTATTTTCCAAAATTTAAACCAAATTCAAAGTGGAAGAAGCTTCCAATTAGCAATTGTGATTTAGTTTTAATAAATAAAACGGAAAACAAAGTAGATTCTATTCCTAAATTTGATTTTGATGTTAGATTCACACAAAAAAACAAATTCCAAGATATCTCATTAGAAATGTCAGAATATACAAATCCAAATCGCAACAGATTTAATTTAGATTTAGAGACAGGCTACTATTTTTTCAATAGAAATGAGATTTGTATATATAATATTTCGGATAGTCTATTTTATTATGAAGTTCATAAATGTAATTAGATTATTATAGTATTAACTTGACCTCGTAACTGATGTTGTCTCGCAAACAGAATCTTACTTCTTCACAAGATAATTTTTTAAAGAAGTCTGAATTAGATTTCTTCTCGTATGACGGAATTAATGCCTTCTATTGATTTGATATTCCGAATCAAATCTGATACTTGCGCATTGTCTTTTACATATACTTTTACTACGCCCTCAAAAATACCTTCGTTCGTCTCAATAGAAATCGACTGCATATTGAGCTTCATTTTTGTAGATATAATATTGGTCAGTTTATTGATAAAGCCCACATCGTCGAGTCCTTTCATCTTTAAGGTAGTTAAAAAAGTAGGTGTCGTCTTGGATGTCCATCGTGTTTTGATAATGCGGTAGCCATACTTCGATGCTAAATTGATGATATTATTGCATCCCGTACGATGTATTTTTATCACTCCATTAATAGAAATAAATCCCATCACATCATCTCCCGGAATCGGGTTACAGCATTTGGCAAACTCATACGGAAACTGGCTGCCCGACTGCTCAAAAATAACCAGCTCCGAAGCCCCTGAAATTTCTTTCTCTGGCTGATATTCGTATTCTTGTTTTTCTTTTGCAGGCTTCTCTTGTCGCTCAAATTCTAAATGTCCTCCCGTATTTTTGTACTGCTTTAATTCGCTTAAATTGATATTGTTTTTTGCAATGGCATACATCAAATCCAAGGAACTCGGCTGTTTGTAAACATGCATGAGGAAGTTGATATTCTCATTATCATACGTGAGTTTGAGTTGGTTAAATTTGCGCTGCAAAATTTCTTTACCGTCTTCGGCAATTTTCTTTTTCTCCTCGCGTAATGAATTTTTTATCTTGGATTTCGCTCTCGATGTAGTAACAATATTCAGCCAGTCTTCGTTGGGCTTTTGTTTTTTAGACGTAATAATTTCTATCTGGTCGCCATTGTGCAACACATGACTGATAGACACCAGTTTGCCGTTTACCTTAGCTCCGATACAAGTATCGCCCACATTGGTATGCACGCCATAAGCAAAATCAAGTGCCGTAGCACCGGCAGGCAATATTTTCATTTCGCCTTTGGGCGTAAACGTATAAATTTCTTTATGGTAAAGCTGCAGTTTAAAATCGTTGATAAATTCTATCGGATTGCTGTCCGGATTTTTCAAAAAATCACGCACCTGCATCAGCCAGCTTTCGATGGCTTCTTCTGCATTATTGGTAGGCTTGAATTTATTTTCTTTATACTTAAAATGGGCTGCAAATCCTTTTTCTGCCACCTCATCCATGCGTTTGGAACGAATCTGCACTTCTACCCACTGCCCCCCCGGTCCCATTACCGTAGTATGTAAACTTTCATAACCGTTGGCTTTTGGATGCGAAATCCAGTCGCGCAAACGGTTGGGTGAAGGCGAATATTTATCGGTTACGATAGAATAAGCACGCCAGCAATCTTCTTTTTCTTTCTCGGGTGGCGAGTCTAAAATTACACGGATGGCAAATTTATCATACACATCTTCAAATGAAACGCCCTTGGTTTTTATCTTGTTGTAGATGGAAGAAATGGATTTAGGTCTGCCGAAAACATGCGCATGTAAACCTGCCTTGTTTAGTTCTTCCTGCAAAGGACGAATGAAATCGTTGATATATTTTGTACGATCTTTTTTAGTGGCTTCCAAACCTTTGGCAATCTCTTTATACTGCTCGGTTTCTGTATATTTCATCGCCAAATCTTCAAGCTCACCTTTGATATTATATAAGCCTAATCGATGTGCTAATGGAGCATATAGATAAATGGTTTCTGATGAAATTTTCAGTTGATTCTTGCGGCTCTGCCCGTCTAACGTGCGCATGTTGTGCAAACGATCCGCAATTTTTATCAGAATCACCCGTATATCATCACTGAGTGTCAATAAGATTTTACGGTAATTTTCAGCTTGTATGGATTCTGTCTGATGCGATATTTTGCTGATTTTAGTAAGTCCGTCAATAATTTTTGCCACCGTTGCACCAAATTCTTTTTTGATATCGTCCAGCGTGAGGTCGGTATCTTCAACAGTGTCATGCAAAAGCGCACCAATCACCGAAGTAGTACCCAAGCCGATATCGCCCGACACAATTTTTGCGACAGCAATCGGGTGGTGGATATAAGGTTCGCCGCTTTTGCGCCGCATGTGCCGATGTGCATCTGCAGCCATCTCGAAAGCAAGGCGCAAGCGCTTGTTATCGCCTTTTTGCATACGGTTTTGAGCCAAACGCAACAACTGACGATAATCTTTTAATATCGCTGCTTTTTCCTGTTCCGCATTAATTTCCATAGAGATATACAAGTATACTTCTTTTAGTGGATATTTTCAGCAAAAGTTTATGGAATTGCTTTTTTCTACAATAATTTATTGGCACATTTGAGCAACCATGCATATTCAATAATATCTTTGTTTGAAATTAATTCATCAATAAATTTTTGTATTTGAATTTTATCCCTGTTCAGTTGTGTAAGTTTCAGGACATACTTTATGAAATTTTTGTACCTTATTTTGTAATAATCATTAATTTCTTCATTTGTATATACATATTTTTTAAATGCATTGACACTATTTGCCAGTAAATCAAAATACGTTTCATCCGATTTCTCTAATTCAAAATAGGTTTTAATCAGCAGTACCCTGGAGCTTAAACGATAAAATACATCTTTATATTTTGTAGTACTAATAAGCTGCAAAACTCGTTCGTATTCTTTTTTATAATAAAGTAAATGAGCTTTATTATAGCTGTAAACATCTTCTTGTTCATGTTCATTTAAATTGTTTTTATAATCCTCTACAAAATGCTCTACAAAATCATATTTTTGCAAATACAATCCTATAGTAGTTACATTTTTATAAATAGCAGAAGTGATGGTTTTATCTTCTTCTAAGATAAGATTATTGTCTATCAGAAATTTGTATAATTCAAAGAGCCGTAATTGTGCACCATCTATATTTTGGTGTACTTGTTTTATTGCAATAGAAATTAATATAATCACACAATCTTTAAGTTCATATCCTTCTATTTGCTCTGAATGGGAAATTAGTAAGTCAAAACATCTTTGAAAATCCTCTGCAGATAAATTATTTTGAAGTAATTTATTAATTTGATGATGTATATCAAGTAAAATATTTATACAAGAATTTGGTATTAAAAACTCTTGGTTATGGATAAGAATTGCATTTGTATATTTAGTTTCTGCCAACTGATTATATAATTGCAGAGATTCCATAAAGTCTAAATAATCTGATTGTCTATTGTCAGAGAAAGTATTTTGTTCATTTATTATTTCATTTAACTGTACTTTGTCATTCAATTTTTGCAAGCTTTCTTTCGTCTTGAGCAAATATTGTGAGGTATGCTTTATTTCACTTTCAAAATATCTTTTCATTTTTTTTCTTTGATAAAATTTTATCAAAGCCATTTTTTGTAAAAACTGCCTTTGTTCAACATATTCAGCTATAATAAACATCTCTACAGATTTATTACAATCACTGATAAGTTTGTTGATTTTATGTTCATTATATAGTTCTCCCGGAAACAACTTTGCAAATATTATTTTCTTTTCCAAATCATTTTCATTGGTAATTTTTGATTGCAAGTAAGAAATTACATAATTGATTAATTGCCACTCAGCATCTTTATATATACTCGAATCTGCCAAAAATCTCAAAAGTCGTTTTTGTTCTTCATGATTCAAAGAAAAAATAATTTCATATAGCTTTGTATTAAACATTTTAGTACATTTATAAAAAAATACACAATTATGAAAAGAATCTTATTATCATTTTTAGTATTCTCCTTGTTTCTAGCATGCAAGAAAAACAAAACAGAAACTATCCCATTTAAATTTACAAAAATTTCGGGAAACAGCACTTTATCTTCTAAGGGTATATTAAGTTTAGAATGGGTAGATAACGAGAATACCAGCTGGAGTATCTTATTACGCAATTTAAACACAGGGGTGTTGACTACCAGAACTACGACAAACCACAATCTAACAGATAGTATAGTATTAAGTGATAATTATCGTATTACTGTTACAGGAAATAAAATACCAGTAGATACTACTAATCCATGTAATACCGGCTCGGTAAATGCTAGAATTGGAAACATGCCTGACTTATTTACTACCTTCAATCCATGTCCTCCATTTTCAATTACTAACGTATTTGCAGAAAAAGTGAATGCAACGACAGCAACTAGTAATATAGGTTGGTCTGATGCTAATAATACCTCTTGGAAAGTAAAAATTACTAATCTTACAACTGCTGTATCAAATACTACCAGTGTTGCAGTAACTGATCTGACATTGAATTTCGCATTAGATCAGCCTCAAGCAATAGAAATAACCGGTGATCAAAATGGCGCAAAAAAATCTGTAAATGTTCAAGTAAATAATGATGCAACTTCTATTGTTTCTAATTTTTATTAACTTCTATAAATTTGTTTCTTTCAAGAATGTAAAATTCCGTAACTAATTTTATACATTGATTATCAGTCAATTAAATATCATAACGAGTCCTTCTGGACTCGTTTTTTTGTTTTATCTGCTTCAATACTCGGCTTATTTGTAATTTTTTACATCTTCTTATTCCTGCAATTTTACATCATCAA
>CAZPBT010000170.1:0-7163 GCA_964584555.1 uncultured Chitinophagales bacterium | reverse complement strand
CTTCACCACAAATATTGAACTATCCTCCCGTATATATTTGCAATAATAAACCGATTACATACGATCATCGTGCAATAGATGAGGATGGAGATGTACTGAGGTATAGTTTATGTACGCCTTTTTCGGGTGCATTTCCAAACGACCCAACTAATTCCGGAACGTTGGAGTCTCCTCCATTTCAGAATGTAATCTGGCAGACACCTTATTCTCAAGCTAATATGTTGGGGGGTATTCCATTGAGTATAAATCCGGTTACAGGGCTCTTGTCCGGTACACCAAATACTGTCGGGCAATTTGTAGTTGGAATTTGTATAGATGAATTCCGCAACGGAGTAAGATTAACACGTACGATCCGAGATTTTCAGTTTAATGTAGTGGATTGCGGTTTGCAGGTTATCAGTAGTTTTTTTGCTCCCCAAGTGCAATGCAATAATTTTAGCATCAATTTCCAAAATCAAAGTATGGGTGCAAATTCTTATACCTGGTATTTTGGTGATGGCGATTCTTCTAATTTACAAAACCCGTCTCATACATACAGAGATACCGGAATTTATACAGTTACACTGGTTGCATATGGGATAAACGGGACTTGCAATGCCTCTTATTCGCAGCAAGTATCTGTACAATATCAACTAATCAATGCAGATTTTATATTGCAAAATAATGCTTGTTTAAAGCAAGGTGATTCGTTACGTTTTCTGGACAGAAGTACGGATACATTAAATATCGTGAGTTGGAACTGGACTTTCTCTAACGGGCAAAGTTCTACAGTAAAGAATCCTGTGCTGGTCTATGACGGTACAGCAACTTCCATATCAGCAACTCTTACGGTAACATCCTCTAATGGTTGTAGTTCTAGCATAACCAAAACATTTGATTTATTGAAGAAGCCGATTGAATTTATGCCGGATTCAGTTATAACTTGTGCAGGAGCAGGTGTTCTTTTACCACTGTCCGTTTCCCCAAACAGCAATACTACATATTCCTGGACACCACCGTCAGGGCTAAATAATTCGACTATACAGCAGCCTACGGCTACTGTGAATACCAACACAACATACATTGTTACAATTAATACTACACAAGGCAATTCCGTATGTACGCAAAAAGATACTATTCGGGTACGTGTAACTACCAGCAATATCAATATTATTCAGGATTCTTTGAAAGTCTGTCGCGATTCCGTAAGGCTGAGTGTGAGCGGTGTTACAAATGTACAATGGTCTTTGAATCCAAATTTTACTCCAGTACTCAGCACCAATAATCCACTGGTTTTGTATCAGACTCAGCCTGTTGTTAAATATTATGTGAGAGGATTGGTGAACGGTTGTTTGGCAACGGACAGTATTATAGTTATTTATAGCGATACTGTTCCTGTTATTAATTTGGATAACAATCTGCTCTCTTGTACAAATTCAATTACATTAAATGCCTTGATACAAAACGGGCAAAATGTAATATGGTCAACATCAAGTACTATGACACCTGTAATAGGAACATCACCAAATATAACGCTGACACAAACTCCAAGAACCCAGTATTACTATATTACAGCAACTTATCGTTTCTGTACATCAAAAGACAGTATAAAAGTAACGATACAAGATACTTTGCCGCAAATTCAATTGCCGGATCAACTAAGAGTTTGCCGGGATTCCATTCACTTGAATGCTACTGTTTCAAATACAACTTCAGTTATCTGGTCTACCAATGGAACTACATTTGTTCCTGTTATTGGAACCACACCAAGTATTACCGTTGCTCAAACACAACCTCGAGTTGTATATTATATTAAAGCATTTTACAGAGATTGCCCGGTTACGGACAGTATCGTGGCAATATATGATGATACCTTGCCGACGATACGCTTAGCCGACAGTTTATTTTTCTGCGGAAATCAGGTTACGGCAAACGCTACTGTTTTAAATTATGATAATCTGGTATGGTCTCTTTCACCATTAATGACACCAGTTCTGAGTACACAATCGGGATTTTCTACAACACAAAACAACACGATTCAATATTACTATATACAGGCAAACAAAAATACATGTTCAACTAAAGACAGTATAAGAATCAGAATTCAAAAAGATTTGCCCCGAATTAATATTTCTGACTCATTCTACGTTTGTGCAGATTCTGTAAGATTAGTAGGGCGTATTAATTTTTATGATTCCATTGCATGGGCATTTACACCTGATTTTTCAACGGTGTTTTCTCATGAGCCGAGTATAATTGTTAATCAGACAGAACCCGAAAAAATGTATTATGTCTATATCCGGTATCTGGAATGTGAAACAACTGACAGTTTCAGAGTTTTTAAAAATGATACATTACCAAGTGTTTCCATTATTCGGAATCCAACAGTATTTTGTAACGATTCGGTTGCTGCAACAGGAGTTGCCGACTTTTACACCAACTTATATTGGTCCGATAACAGAGATTTTACTCATATACTTGCAACGGGTTTACATTTACAGACATTACAAACAGTCACAGAACAATGGTATTATTTTAAAGCAGCATACAAATTCTGTGAAAGCATAGACAGTATAAAACTGGAGAACAGAAAAGTGACGGCTGCTGCACAAGCTCCGTCTGTATGTTTAGGTGATAAAGTATTAATTGATTTGAATGTAAATACCAGCGGTAACTACCAAATAAACTGGACTATTAACGGGCAGCATATCGTAACATCAAATACGGATACTATGTCTATAAACCCATCGCAAAGTGGTCAGGTAAATTATTCTGTTACCAATCAATATGGATGTACTAAGTCGGATAGTGTAAATTATACCCTGTTTCCGTTGCCAGTTGTAGATGCAACTGTAGATAAATCTATTATATATCAGGGTGAAACGGTGCAGCTGGAAGCAACAAATAATCAGCATTTCAGCTATATCTGGATGCCGGAAAATTTGGTTTCTAATCCGGCAATTTTTAATCCAACATCTAAACCTTTACAAACTACACTTTACACGATACATGTAACAGATGAAAATGGTTGCAAAAATATGGATACGGTAAGTGTGGAGGTTTTGAATTATACCTGTGATGCCGGCATGGTCTATATTCCAAATGCATTTACGCCCAACGGAGATGGTACGAATGATACGTTTAAAGTGAGAAGCGAGATTTTGAGAGCAGGTTATTTGCTGATATTTGACAGATGGGGTAATAAAATCTTTGAAACAGACAATTGGACTGTCGGTTGGGACGGAACGTATAAAGGCAAGATTTGTCAGGATGAAGCCTATGGATATTATTTTAACGGAGAATGTTTACAAGGTGAAAAAATTACACTAAAAGGAAATATTACTTTATTAAGATAAATAGTTATATTAGCCTGTCAATATGTTTGTTTTTTTTGAAAAATAAACATAAATAGTTAATATAATATAAAATGAAAAACTACATTCTCCTCTTTTCTTTTTTAGTGGCAATTCATTCTTTCGCGAAAGAAAAACAAACTGCACCCGCATTGGATTATGTGAAAAATGAGGGTCAATGGGAAGAAAATGTCCGATATAAGGCAGATTTAAAAGGGGGATGGGTCTTTATAGAGAATAATGCGCTCACCTATCTCTTTATGGAAGATTTTCATCATCATGCTAAACAAGGTGAAAAAGTACATGACGGGGAAGTGCATGCTTTGAAAGCACATGCTTATCAATTAAGCTGGTTAAATGCCAATAAAAATGTACAGTTGAGTGATGGCGAGCGTCAGCCATATTTCAATAATTACATTATCGGCAATGAGCAAGCGAAATGGAAATCAAATGTAGGGAATTATCGTGCAGTATATTACCACGATTTATATGATAAAATTGATGTAAAATTATACAGCGAAGCTCAATCACTAAAAACAGATTATGTGGTGCATGTTGGCGGAAATCCCAAAAACATCAAACAATCTTACAAAGGGACAGAGGGATTGTTTTTAGAAAGCGATGGAAGGCTGCGAATTAAAACATCAGTGAATACGGTTTATGAACTAAAACCGTTTGCTTATCAAGAAAAAAATGGAAATAGAATTGAAGTGAAATGTAATTTTTATTTGGAAAATTCGACACTCACCTATGAATTTCCCGAAGGCTATGACAAAAGCAAAGACTTAATCATTGACCCTACATTAATATTTTCAACCTATTCCGGCAGTTTTACAGATAACTGGGGTTCTTCGGCAACGAATGATGCCAATGGCAATATGTTTTTAGGCGGTATTTCTCTTGGAGCTGGTTACCCGACCACGTTAGGTGCGTTTCAGGTCAATTATGGTGGCGGTTCCGGGCAAGAACCCACAGATGTAGTCATTACTAAATTTACGGCAAATGGAACGTCGCGCTTATATTCAACCTATTTAGGTGGAAACTCAAATGAACTTTTACAAAGTTTGTATTGTACTCCTCAAAACGAACTGATTGTCCTAATGGCTACAAGTTCTACTAATTTTCCTACTACTACGAATGCTTATGACCGATCTTTTAATGGAGGCAGTTCAACAGCTGCTATTGGCAACAGTATTACTTTTCCGAATGGTTCTGATATTGTTGTGTTGAAATTAAATTCAGCAGGTTCTGCTTTAGTTGGCTCTACCTTTTTTGGAGGAAGTGGAAACGATGGTTTGAACGCAGATAATAACTTACAGTTTAATTATGGTGATGACACGAGAGGGGATATTGCTGTTGATGTATCTGGAAATATCTTAATTACTACTGCCACAGCTTCAAATAATCTTCCTGGTACTGCCGGTCATGCGCAACCTGGCTATGCAGGTTTACGAGATGGATTTGTGGCAAGTTTGAACAGTAATTTATCTGCATTGAATTGGGCTACTTATATTGGAGGAACGGGAGATGATGTTTCGTACAGCATTCAACTAGACAGCAGAAACAATAATATTTTTGTATGCGGAGGTACGACAAGTACGCAGTTGCCGGCTACTGCGGGTGGTTTAAATCCCACATACAGAGGCGGGAGTGCAGATGGCTTTATAACTAAATTAAACAGCACAGGTACTACATTTTTAAATACAACTTACATCGGAACAGCCAGCTATGACCAAAGTTACCTTATGGATCTCGACAAAAATAATGATGTGTATGTTTTTGGACAAACAAATGGAGATTATCCTGTTAGTGCAAGTGTTTATTCAAACGCAGGAGCTAATCAGTTTATTCATAAACTCAATAATAATTTAACCACGACTATGTTCTCAACTGTTTTTGGGTCACCAAACAGTTCCAGTGTTAATATTTCACCAACAGCATTTTTAGTAGATGTATGTGGAAATATTTATGCATCCGGCTGGGGTGGAAATGTAAACAGTACAGGTAATACTGACAATATGCCGGTTACTACAGATGCTTATCAAACATTTACAGATGGAAGTGATTTTTATCTGATTGATCTTAATGCCAATGCTTCCAGTTTAAAATATGCTACTTACTTTGGAGAATTCGGCGGAATTGGAGACCATGTTGATGGTGGTACAAGCCGGTTTGATAAAAATGGTGTGGTTTATCAAGCAGTATGCGCCAGCTGTGGAGGAACAAATAGTTTTCCAATAACAACAGGAGCCTACGGACAAAATAATAACTCGACCAACTGTAATATGGCAGGTTTTAAATTCAAGTTCGATTTAACGGCTATGCAGATCATAAGTATTTCTGCTACGCCGGCTTTCGGTTGTGCACCATTGTCTGTAAGTTTTAATTATACGGCAACGCAACCTGCAACATCTTTTTTGTGGACTTTTGGTGACGGTCAATCCAGTACTGCAGAATTTCCGACTCATATTTACACTACTCCGGGAACATATACTTGTAAACTTATTATTACTAATCCTAATAATTGCAATACTCAAGATTCAGCTACTGTAATTGTTCAGGTAAATGCAGTTAAAACAACTTCAATTTCTCGTACTATCTGTCAAGGTCAGAGTACAGTATTTAATGGACAAACACTTACTACAGCCGGTACTTATCGAGATACGTTAACCACTAGCTTGGGTTGCGACAGTTTTATTGTACTTACGTTGCTTGTAAATCCTGCAAAAACAACAAATATTGCAAGAGGCATTTGTCAAGGACAAAGCATTACATTCAATGGGCAAGTAATAACACAATCCGGTACCTTTAGAGATACTCTTTTGCAAGCAAATGGTTGTGATAGTTTTATTGTATTGACCGTAAACTTAAATCCACCGAAAACTACAAATATTACACGCAGTATTTGCCAAGGACAGTCAATAGTTTTTAACGGGCAAACATTGACAACAGCAGGAATTTATCGAGATACCCTTTTGCAAGCTAACGGATGTGACAGTTTTATTGTTATGACGCTTTCCGTTTCACCTTCAATCATTAATCCTATAACGAGAACGATTTGTCAGGGAAATTCTGTTGTAGTAGGGCAGCATGTTTACACGCAAACGGGTAGCTATCACGATACTTTGCGTTCTCAATTCGGTTGTGATTCAATCGTAAATCTTACTTTATTTGTAAATCCTACAAAACAAACAAATTTGACAAGGATGATATGTCAGGGAGAAAGTATTACTATTGGAAATCATACATATACCGTGAGTGGTAATTACCGGGATACTTTGCGTACAAGCTTGGGTTGTGATTCAGTAATAGTTTTAGCCTTAACCGTTACAAACAGAATTTTGAATAATTTAAATGCAGCCATTTGTATCGGCCAATCTTATACGGTAGGCAATCATATTTATACGCAAACCGGCAATTATACAGATACCTTCAGGTCTGCTTCAGGTTGTGATTCAGTAGTGAATCTATCACTGTTAGTTCATCCTCGAACTTTTTCGACACTGACTAGGACACTTTGTGAAGGAGAAAGTGTTGTCGTAGGAGGTGTTACTTATACTCAGGCAGGTACTTATACTGATACCATTTTGTCGAGCGTTGGTTGCGATTCAATTATTAATTTATCTGTCATTGTCAATCCGAATAAACAAACAAATTTAGCACGTACTATTTGTGATGGTAATGCTGTTACTGTCGGTAACCAGACTTTCACAACATCAGGAAATTACACTGTACATTTATCAACTTCACTAGGTTGCGATTCAACTGTGTTTTTGGCTTTAACTGTTAATCCGAATAAGCTGACCACACTCACCCGTCAGATTTGTCAGG
>CAZPBT010000169.1:0-7170 GCA_964584555.1 uncultured Chitinophagales bacterium | reverse complement strand
AGTTATTAGCAATAAAAACCAGAGCAGCATCGCATGCCATTTTAGAATTGGATAACTAAGGAAACATATAAAATAAATTTACGATTGTAGTTAATTCTAAGCATATCGGATATTAATTTATTTTTTAGTACATGGTGAGGGTTATGTATTGTACAAATTTCAAACACTGTTCAACGCATTAAATCACACAATTCACGTATTTAAATGTAAATTTCAACATTTCATGTGCCTTGTTATTTACATAGTCAAGCTCTAGAATAACCTACAGCTGCCACCGGTGATATAAACATGGGGTTATTTAATGTAATTTTAAATACTAATATATATTACAAAACACAACATACTAAAATTATGTAATAGTTTGCATAATTCAAAACTGACTCCTACTAATGACTCTTTTCAATCAAATTCCTCAGTTCAAAAAAATCAGTAGCTTTGCAAAAAACTATCCATGTCTGCCGAACAATCTGCTTTTGAACGCCTTTTGCAAATTATGAATGAGCTCCGTGCACAATGCCCGTGGGATAAAAAGCAAACGATACACTCCTTACGCAAACTGACTATCGAAGAAACATACGAACTTTCTGAAGCGATCCTCAACAATGACTGGAAAAATATTAAAGAGGAACTCGGCGATTTATTTTTACACTTAGTATTTTATGCCAAAATTGCAGACGAACAAAAACAGTTTACTGTTGATGAAGCATTGAATGCAGTTTGCGACAAACTGATTCATCGTCACCCGCATATCTACAGTGATGTGGAAGTGAAAAATGAAGAGGATGTCAAAAAAAACTGGGAACAATTAAAATTAAAAGAAGGTAAAAAATCAATATTAGAGGGTGTCCCCAATGGCTTACCTCCCGTTACCAAAGCCCAACGCATACAGGAGAAAGTGCGTCAGGTTGGTTTTGATTGGGATTATAAAGAGCAGGTGATGGATAAAATTGAAGAAGAAATCAATGAACTGAAAGAAGCTGTGCAGACAGGCAACCCTGATGAAATAGAACTGGAATTCGGTGATGTATTATTTGCATTGATCAATTACTCTCGATTTATTGATGTGGATGCCGAGAAAGCTTTAGACCGTACGAATAAAAAATTTATGGAACGCTTTATGTGGATGGAAAAGTATGCAAAAGAAAAACAGCTCAATTTGCATGAAATGAACTTAGCACAATTGGACGAAATCTGGAATTTGGCAAAAGAAGCAGTGAAAAAAAACAAATAGCAACAAGATATTAAGCATGACGTGGCGTTTTAAAAAATATTCTAATTTTTTTGTACTATATAAATGGAAAATCAGTATTGCTATAGGTTTGCTGTTATTAATTATCAGCATTGCAACAGACACTATTCAAACTATTCAACCCAGTTTGTACAGAGCAAAGCACATGTTGGAAAGAAAAATTCGGCATAAACAAGACGATGCAGAGAAAATAGTGAATGACACCATTTTCCTACGTTCCAAATTCAATTATGCTGCTATTGAAAAGCAATTTAGTTCCTATTCCAAAAACAAAGATTTATTTATATATGTATATCAGGACGGCATGCTGAAATACTGGTCGAACAATGAATTCATCCCGGAAAACATTGAAAAAATCGCCGAGTCTAAAACCAACTTTATTAAACAAGGCAATGGGTTTTATTGTATCGTTTATAAAGAATATGAAAAACAAAAAGTGCAGGTATTTGTCTTTATTCCCGTATATTATCATTTTTTAATCAACAATCAGTTTCTGCGAAATGGCTTCGTATTTACACATCCATTTTTGGAAAGATTTGTCATTTCGAGCCGGGAAAACAAGAATATTGTTTCTGTGAATAACATGCAAGGGAATTATTTATTCTCTATTCGCACATCAGACAATATCAAACAAATTTACAATCCCTACACCGTATTTATTGAATTGCTGGGACTCTTGCTTTTATTTTGGGCACTTTATCGCTTTACAAAACAATTATTAAAAGAAAACAGAAAATCGCATGCTATTTTATTGATTTTATGTACGGTTATTTTTTTTGAAGTCTTGTTTAATCAGCTTAATATTTTTTCAGTAACAAAAACATCCCAGCTCTTTGCATCTACCCTCTTTGCATCGCCTTATCTGGGTGATTCTTTAGGTGTTTTGCTAATCCGTACTTTTTTGGTCACTTGGTGTTTGTCGTTTTTGCGCTATTTCAAATCTGGCGGCAAATCTTCTTACATCAAAGTAATATTTCCCATTATATTTTATTTGCTCTTAATTTTCGTCATTCAAAGTATCATACTCAATTCGGTTATCAGCTTTAATTTTTATTACGTCAATTCGGTTAACATCTACACATTTATCAGCTTGGTGATTTTCGGACTCTGTTTCTCAGGATTTTTATTTGTTCAAAAATGGGCGGGTAATTTTCAGGACGATAAAAAATTTGTTTGGATTGAAATCATGCTGACACTGGTCATTTTCAGTTTTGCTTATATTTTTAAACTATTCGGCAGCTTATGGTATACGCTGTTTTTAATGTTATGGTTTATTTCATTTTCTTTATTTTATACCAACGAAAGCAGTTTTTTCAAAAGATTTTCTAACTACAGTTTCTTATCCAATTTAATACTTTTGGCTTTTATTTCCTTTTTGACTTCTATCATCATTATTTATAACACCAACCAGAAAGATATTGACAAACGCAAATACCGCATGAAAGAACTGATTGCCGACAGAGATCATGGTGAAGAATTCAACCTTACAGAAGCAGAAACCGAAATAAATAATGATAAATTTATTGATAATTATTTTAAAAACCCTTATATCTATTATGTAGATATTGAAGACCGCATCACCGATAAATACTTCAAACGATTTCAAAAACGATATTCCATAAATGTATACACGTTTGACAAAGACGGGCTTCCGCTAAAAGGCTTGAGTAATAAAGATTTCTACAAGCTCAATGCCTATCGCTTTTCTAAAAAAGCAATTCCTATTTCTAATAATTTTTATTATCTCGCTTTTAAAGAAAACGGAGAAAAATACCTGGGCTTTTTCCCTATGAGAGAAGACACACTGCAACTGGGTTATTTATTTGTAGAATTTACGCCTAAAATATTTTCTTCTTTCAGTGCTTATCCGGAATTGCTGATGAAGCAGAACAATTATTTTGATGAAGAATTTGACAATTATGCCTATGGTATTTATGACCAAAAGCATCTGGTAAAACAAAAAGGAGATTATGAGTACAAACTCGATTTTAATTATAAGCAAAAAAGAAATGAAGAATATGGCAATTTTGAAACAGCCAATTACAATCATTTAGTTTATTTTGGAGATGAAAAACAAGTAGTACTCTCAGAACAAAGCCGTCCGGCACTGAGTACCATTTCCATTTTTTCTTATATGATTATCTTCTTTTTGCTCTTCTTCATCTTTGTTGATGCTATAGGGTTTTCTGATCGTTTTTGGGGCAATGAATCTATTCGGAATTTCATGCGCAATAATACCTTGCAAAAACAAATTCAAAATGCTATGATTGCCCTGGTACTTGTTTCATTGGTCATTATCGGCATTGTTACGCTTGTTTATTTCCAATACCAGTATAATTTATACCACAACAGTCGATTATTGAAAAAAGTAAATACGGTGATGAAAAATGTATCGCAGTATTATGTCGACGATTATCCGCAATATAAGAACCAAACATTTAATGTCATTTCCAATAAGTACATCAAATCACTTTCCAATATTCATGCGCTGGACATCAACGTATATGACAGTAAAGGGGAATTGCTGTATTCTACTCAACCTGAAATTTTCAAACGCCAGCTATTATCAAACAAAATGGATGCAGATGCCTATTACAATTTAGTAGTTAAAAATAAATCGAAATATGTTCATGATGAATCCATTGGGAAACTGAAATTTTTAAGTGCTTACCAGCCATTTCGCAGTAATGGCAAAGTGCTGGGTTATTATAATTTCCCATATTATGGAAAAGAAAAATCATTCCGTGAAGATATCTCCTATTTCTTAGTGGCTTTGGTGAATGTGTATGTTATCTTTTTAATTGCAGCGGCCTTGCTGGCAATATTTTTATCTCGTTCTATTACCAATTCGCTCAAGCTCATTTCAGACAATATTAAAAATGTGCAGTTTGGCAAATCGAACCAACCTATATTCTGGAAAAACCAAGATGAAATAGGGCTTTTAGTAAAACAATATAATTTGATGTTGGCAGAGTTAGAAAAAAGTGCCGGACTATTAGCCAAATCAGAACGTGAAGGTGCATGGCGGGAAATGGCAAAACAGGTAGCACACGAAATCAAGAACCCACTTACGCCTATGAAATTGAGCATACAGCACTTGCAACGGGCTATTAATGACAATTCTCCGGATATACAAGAACTTACAAAACGAGTTTCTGAAAGACTAATAGAACAAATTGACAACTTATCGAATATCGCATCTGCATTCTCCGATTTTGCAAAAATGCCAGTGGGAAATTTTGAAAAAATAGATATCATACCGCTTATAAAATCTACGGTAGAATTATTCGGACAGCATGAAGAAATTTCATTTGAAGTGCAATATCCGGAGGAAGCTTATGAAGTGCTGGGAGATAAAAACCAAATCATACGCGTATTCACCAATATTATCAAAAACTCTGTGCAGGCAATTCCTGAAAATGAAGAAGGAAAAATAAAAATAGATTTTTCAAAAACAGAACATGATTGTCTGATTTCCATTTTTGACAATGGTACAGGCATACCTGAAGATAAACGCGATAAAATTTTTGAGCCGAATTTTACAACCAAATCCTCCGGTACAGGACTTGGTTTGGCCATTTGCAAAAACACGATAGAGCGCATGGAAGGTAAAATTTGGTTTGTTTCGAAAGAAGGAGAATACACGATATTTTATTTGGAGTTTCCGTTGTATAAAAATGACAAAAAATGATTGAAAAAATGTACATTTGCAACAGAATGGGGCATTAGCTCAGATGGCTAGAGTGCTTGACTGGCAGTCAAGAGGTCATCGGTTCGATTCCGATATGCTCCACTTCATTTTACTACCTATCTTTATTATGCTGAACTAGTTTGGCATATTTTTTTGTCATCATCTGAAAAAAACTTGAATTATAGAAGTTGCTTCTTTTCCAAAAAAGTACAGGGAATAAAATAGCTTGTATTATTTGAAAATCCAACATACCTGGTTTTCAGAAAGTTTCTTAAATTTAGAGATGCTTGACTCTACTACTATTTTAGCAAACTATGTTGACATTCAACATCACGAAATTTTTCCGGCAGAAATAACAATACAGGGGGGACGTATTCATACTATAAAAAAAATAAACAAAACACTTAATCAATTTATTTTACCCGGATTTGTTGATGCACATATTCATATTGAAAGTTCTATGCTGGTACCTACCGAATTTGCGAAGCAAGCCGTCATACATGGTACTGTAGCCACCGTTTCTGATCCACACGAAATTGCCAATGTACTTGGAAAAACAGGTGTATACTACATGTTGGATAATGCAAAAAAATCTCCGTTGAAATTTAATTTTGGCGCACCTTCCTGCGTGCCTGCTACCACTTTTGAAACTGCAGGTGCTGTATTAACTGCTGACGATATTGACGAACTAATGGCATTAGATGAAATAAAATACCTGGCAGAAATGATGAACTATCCCGGTGTTTTGTTTCGGGATAAAATGGTAATGGACAAGATTGATGTTGCAAAAAAATACCATAAACCAGTTGACGGGCATGCTCCGGGATTAAGTGGCGAAAAAGCTGTTCAATATATAAATGCAGGCATTTCTACAGACCATGAATGTTTCACTTATGATGAAGCTAAATTCAAATTAGAACATGGGATGAAAGTCCTGATTCGTGAAGGAAGTGCAGCTAAAAATTTTGATGCACTGATTGATTTGTTACATGAATATCCAAATGAAATAATGTTTTGTTCTGACGATAAACATCCGGATGATTTATTGCTTGGGCATATCAATTTGTTGGTAAAACGTGCCATAGCAAAAGGGATAGCTGTTTTTAATGTGTTACAAGCAGCTTGTATTAATCCGGTTGTACATTACAAATTAGAGGTAGGCTTGTTAAAAGAAAATGACCCTGCAGATTTCATCATCGTTAACAACTTGACTGATTTTGATATTATGGAAACATATATTGATGGTCATTTGGTAGCAAAAGATGGTGTCAGTTATATGAATACAACGCCGGAAAAATGCATAAACAATTTTTCTACACATCCTAAGTTGCCTTCAGACTTTGAATTACATCTGACCCATGATAAAATAAAAGTAATTGAAGTATTAGATGGTCAGCTGATTACAAAAACATATCTCGGAAAAATAAAACGTGATGAACACGGACATGCACTATCTAATCTTGAAGATGATATTTTGAAGATAGCGGTTATCAATCGTTATTATGATGCTCCTGTTGCAATAGCCTTTATAAAAAACTTTGGCTTAAAAACCGGTGCAATAGCCTCATCTGTGGCTCATGATTCCCATAATATCATCGTGGTTGGCGTTGATGATGAAAGTATGTGTCATGCAGCAAATGCGATAATAAAAGAGCAAGGTGGTTTATCAATTGCCGATGGAATAAACGCCCATATTTTGCCATTACCTGTTGCCGGATTAATGAATACGGAAAGTTGTATTTTTGTAGCGGAAAGATATACTCATTTGGTCAATACTGCAAAAGAAATGGGCTGTACTTTACAATCACCGTTTATGTCTTTATCCTTTATGGCATTATTAGTTATACCTCAATTAAAACTAAGCGATAAGGGCTTATTTGATGGCTCTACTTTTGAATTCTGTGATTTGAGTGCAACTGACTGAATCAGCTGTTTAAATACAATTTATTAACATATAACATGTTAATAAATATCTATACTTTCCGAATGTACTATCTCAAATCGTACGGATTAAAAATATTTTAATTTAAAAATGTTATTTATTGGAGTAACCCTAAATAATGCTCTGACAACTAACATTAAAATTCTGGGATTGTAGCCAAAATCCAAGCGGTACTATACTGTGTTTTTATAAAAAAACTAAAAGTAAAAAGCCCATGAATTTATATCTTTACGTCATTCCTGGTTTATCAACATAAAACTACTCTCCCATGCCCCTCGACAGTATCGC